>JAKPNH010000001.1 GCA_029548485.1 bacterium | reverse complement strand
GAATAGACGAAGTTGGCTCGAAATTGTTTACCCAAGCTTTTTTAAGAGAAGACTCAGTTTTAAATTGGGGAGAAGTTAGTAATGGAGAAAAACAGGCTCGTGCGAATCTGATCATTAGCGCATATTCAGCATATCGAAATCCTCGAGCACACAAAGAGAAGAAAAGCCATTCCCACGAATATTTATCGGAATTTTTACTTTTAAACCATCTTTTCAGATTGGAGTCAGAAGCTGTTGAAAGGTAAAAAACGAGACATAAATGTCTCGTTTTGTTTCATTTTACTAATGGATAGTAAGGTTTTTAAAAAGATAGAGGATAACTTTTCTCATTATTGCAGTTTCGCCCTAAGGGCCGCCCAGATAGCATTATGATATAATTATAATATGTCTGGATGGAGAATAGCTTACGGCATACTGATTTTGATCGCAGTCGCGGCGTATTTTATGCCATGGATAAATATTGACGGTCAACTTATGCCTGGTTGGACTACCATTTTACCTTTTTCACTTGGCTATTTTATCGGGTTGATTATCGGAATCATTGTCTTTCTCACGGCATATAGACCCGTTGGTCTTACTATTTTAGCCGGCATACTCATGATAATTGGCGTATTGGTTACCGGTGGATTAACCGGCTTAGTTTCTGCTATATCAAATCAACCTCACTTTGGATCTGGATTCGGTGTAGCATTTATTATCAGTTTTGTTTACACCATTTTTGGAGCAATTGCTGGAAATAATTTTAATAAAAAGAGGCCTGTTTTCGTTGAGACTAACTAAATAGTAATAGTAAAAACCAAAAATAGTTAATCTTACTATCTATACTCCAAACCTGTTTCTAAAACAACTAGGGGTGCACTTGTCATAATCAAAGATCTCGTTCGATTCTTTATTTAATTTATCTATATACTCAAAAAATTGTTTTTGATCAAAAATATCAAGCCCTAGCTCCTTGCATACTGATTGGATCTCTCGAGTAGCTTTCGGTTGATCGTCGGTTGGATCGATCATTTTTTCGGCTTCGTAATAATAACTGTGGCCCGGAACTTCCACTAAAGAAAACTCGATGCCGTTATATTCGTAAACTCTGATTTTACGAATACATAGCATTCCCTTTTTGAGTCCAAGCTCGCCGAAAATCTCCACAAGCGTGTCGAAGTCGCTGTTTTTCGTAAAAACGGAGAGTTCTTTGCGTTTTTCTTCGCCTCCCCATTCGCCAAGCTTAACTATGATTTCCGGATCGCCGTTGGTGACGCGAAGACGGATGTCTTTTTCCCGATCTTTAATTCCGCCCTCCAGAAAAGTCGAATAATCGATAAGGATTCTATCTTTTACCGCAGTCTTTTTCGCTTGGGATTCAAAGAAGGTTGTCAGATCATCGAATTTCTCTTTGGTAAGCGGGCCGCGTATCTCTATCTCAATATTTTTATCCATGCTAATTTCAGCGCTAAATGTTAAAATATCAGTATAACATTAAAATAATATGAAAAAGCCTACAATAATCTTAATTTGTCTTTTATTGGTTTTAATCGGGATTTTTTATTTCCAATACCAAAAAAGTCTTAAACCGAAGATTACTATCGCCTACCCGAACGGTGGAGAAACAATCGAGAAAAATTCAATCCAAACCATAAAATGGATAACAAAAGGCGTTCCTCAAAATTATAAAATCGCTATTAGCATACGCCGGATAACCGATGCCGTAATAGAAGGCCAGGAATTCGACCCGATCATTTTCACGGATCTTCCAAATAGCGGAAGCGCCGAATGGCTGGTTTCCGATACTTATCCCGAAGGTGATTATCTCTTGGGGATAAATGCCTACGCTTCCACGCCCGTCATCAATCCAATTAACGACGAAAGCGACGCGGTTTTCAGGATAACGGAATAAATTCGACTTTTTCTAATAATTGACTTCTTTCCCCAATCATGGCTTATTATTAATTGTGTCCAAAAACGACAAAACACATTATTACGCTTCCGCTTCCTCGTTCGCAAAGCTGGTCCGTGAACATTTGAACGCCGTCTATAACTTCGCATATCGGCTCACCGGAAACAAAGACGACGCGGCCGATATTTCCCAAGAGACTTTTCTTAAGGCTTGGAAAAGACGGGGAAACATCGATCCGGAAATGAATATCCGAGCCTGGCTTTTCACGATCGCGAAAAACCTCGTGATCGATTCGGCGAGAAAAAGAAAAACCGTTCCTTTTTCCGACTTTACCGATCAAAACGACCGTTCGCTGGAAGAGATGATCCAAAGCGACGATCTTTCCCCGGAAGAGCTTTTAGTCCGCGATTCAGACAAAAAAGCCTTAAGGAAGCTCGTATTCAAGCTTCCTTTGATTTATCGGGAAACGCTTATCTTGAAATACGACGAAGGCATGAGTTTCAAGGAGATAGCCGAAATCTTAGGCATTTCCCCGAATACCGTGAAAAGCCGCCACCAGAGGGCCATTTTGAGGCTTAAAACGGCCCTTGCATCCGAATAGCCGGGATTCTCCGTATATAGAAGTATGGAGCGAAAAGCACTTTTCCCCGGAATCAAACCGCCTTCCGGGCTTGAAGACAAAATCCTCAAGAAAATAGCGGAACAAGAAAGAAAAACCGCCGTTATGAGAACCGCGGTTTTCGGGATTTTTGGCCTGACGGCGGCGACAGCTTCTGTCCCCGCTTTTATCAAAGCCGCGGATCTCATGGAACAAAGCAATTTTCTGGCTTACGCTTCCCTCGTTTTTTCCGACAGCCGGATCATTTTGTCGAATTTGTCGGAGTTCTTGACGGCGATAATAGAGGCCATGCCGCTGACCGAAATCGCCATTGTCCTTAGCCTTATCCTCGCCGGACTCTGGTCGATCGCCGCGGTCGCGAAAAGCATCCCCGCGGTCAGAATGGTAAAAGGAATATAAAATCATAAAATGAACATCAAGGATTTTTTCGAGTCGAAAACGTTTAAAGGCATATTGATCGGCCTCGCGGTTTTTGTCGTCCTTCTTTGGATATTCCAGCTCGGCATGGGAGTCGGCTACCGCAAAGCTTATTTTTCCCGCCGCTCAGGAGACAATTTCAATCTTATTTTCGGCGGCCGGCCGCAAAACCGCGGCTCCACGCCTCCTTTCCAGGCATTTTTTCCAGCCGCGGAACAAGGCGTTTTTTCCGGATACGGAACAACGGGAACCATCATCAGCATCAATCTTCCGAGAATCGCCCTCGAAACCCCGGAAAATATCGAGCGATCGGTGCTCATAGGAGAAAAAACCGCAATCAGAAAATACCGCGATAGCCTCCGTCCGGAAGATCTGCGGCTCGAAGACAATGTCATCGTCATCGGTTCTCCGAGCCAAAACGGAGAAATAGAAGCGAGACTCATCAGGTATCTGCCGTCGGGGCAGCCGCAAAAATAAAAAATAACATGAAAGAAAAAATAAAAATCGTCTGGGGACGCATAAAAAACTTCGCCAAAACCCGTAAAAAAGCGACCATCGTCTTGATCGTTATTCTTGTGATTTCCGGCGTATTCATGGCGAAAGCCGTCAATTCGAAAAACGGCGAGACAAAATACGTTTTGGCGATCGCCAAAACAGACACCATTTCTTCCGTGGTCGCGGGAGGCGGCGTCGTGGCCGCCGAAAGCCAAGTCGATATCAAGCCCAAAGTCTCCGGGGACGTGGTTTACGTGGGCGTCAAAGTCGGCGACAAGATCAAGAAAGGAGATCTGATCGCGAAGATCGACGATACGGATGCGCAAAAATCCGTCCGGGACGCGGAAATCAGTTTGGAAAACGCGAAATTGAACTACGAAAAAGCGGTCAAGCCGGCGACCGAACTGGAATTGGCCCAGGCGAAAAACGCCTTGTCCAAAGCCGAGGATAACCTGGACAAAGAGACTCTCGCCGCCTACGACGCCGCTTTGAGCGGACTCGCCAAGCTGCCGGAAGCGATCTCCGGCATCCGCGATCTTATCTACGACACGGATTTCGGATTCGAAATGACCAATTTGAATTACTACAAAAATCTGGTCGTTTTAAACAGAGACGGAGCCAAAGCGGCGGCCGCGCTTACCGACGAGAATTACAAAAAAGCCGAAAGCCTCTACAAATCCATTTCCTCTTCTTTGATCGCCTTCGATTCCGATGAAGTTCTCGATTCCCTGGAGTCGGTTTATGCAGGCGTCAAAGCCGGGCTCGAAGCAGCCCAGGCGGAACGCAATCTTCTCATGCTCGTCCGCGACGATTTCGACAACCAGGACAAGGATATCCCCTATTTCCTCATTACCGATCTCGAAAAAGCCGAAGAATACATTTCCGCCTTAAGCAATCTGATTTCCAATTTGTCGTCAAAGAAAAGCGCTTTCCGGGACGCGGTCCTGGCCGTGGCGGAAAAGGAAGACGACCTCGAAGAGCTTAAAGACAAACCCGACGCGCTCACCTTTTCCACCGCCCAAATTTCCCTTTCCCAGCGGGAAAACAGCCTGGCCGACGCCAAAGAAAAGCTGAACGACCACTACATCCGCGCTCCTTTTGACGGGACCGTCGCCAAAATGAACATCAAGAACGCCGATTCGGTTTCCTCGGACTCGGTCTCCTCCGGCTCTTCCATCGCCACCATTGTCTCGGAAAAAAGCATCGCCGAGATATCCCTCAACGAAACCGACATCTCCAAAGTCAAAATCGGACAAAAGGCCGTTCTCGATTTCGATTCGACCGACGACGTCGTCATCTCCGGCACGATCATCGAAGTCGACGCCGTTGGCTCGTCCTCGCAAGGAGTGGTCTCCTACGGCGCGAAAATCGCTTTCGACGCCGAAGACGAACGGATCAAATCCGGCATGAGCGTCAACGCCGAAATTAAAGTCGAAGAAAGGGCGAACGTCCTCGTCGTGCCTTCGAGCGCCGTCAAATCGCAAGGCGGCCGGACGTTCGTTTCGGTCGTTTCCGATCCCCCGAAAATGATCGGCAACGCGGCTGTGAGCCTTTCTTCTTTGCCGGCCACAGTTCCGGTGGAAACCGGATTGGAAAACGACGACTATGTCGAAATCGTCTCCGGCCTCAAAGAAGGCGACGCCGTGGTCGTAAAGACCGTTGCCGGCGACTCCGGAGAAGCAACGCCGACCGGCGTCAGGACTTCGACCGGCGGCAACATGATGATGTTCCAAGGCAGCGGCATGAGCGCGCCAAGAATGAGATGATCGAGGTCAAGAACATCAAAAAAACGTATACGAACGGTGGCATTCCTTCCGAAGTCCTGAAAGGCCTCAGCTTCCGCATAGACGACGGAGAATTCGTCGCCATCATGGGCCCTTCCGGATCCGGTAAATCGACCATCATGCATATCTTGGGATGCCTCGACAGTCCGACTGAAGGCCGATATTTTCTCGACGGAAACGACGTTTCCGATCTTTCCGACGACGAACTGGCCGAAATCAGGAGGAAGAAAATCGGTTTTGTCTTCCAATCCTTCAACCTCCTTCCGAGATGTTCTGCGTTGAGGAATGTTTCCCTACCCCTCGTCTATTCCGAAACAAACAAAGAAGAAAGAATGGCCCAGGCCGAGCAATGCCTGGAAGATGTCGGATTCCTGAAAGAGCATTTCCATAATCTTTCGAACCAGCTTTCCGGAGGACAAATGCAACGCGTCGCCATCGCCCGCAGCCTTGTCAACAACCCTTCGATCATTCTCGCCGACGAGCCGACAGGGAATCTCGATTCGGCCACCGGAAAGATCGTCATGAACACTTTCCGCCGGCTGAACACCGAAGAAAAACGGACCATCGTCGTCATCACCCACGAAGCCGAAGTCGCCAAATACAGCGACCGGACAATCTACATCAAAGACGGTTTGATCACCGAAGAACCGATCAAAGGAAAATAAATGAAACTCACGGATATTTTCGAAGAAACATATACGGCGCTTTCTGCCAACAAATCGCGATCTGGCCTCACCATTCTCGGCATCGTCATCGGCATCAGCTCGGTCATCGTCATGGTGGCTATCGGCCAGGGATCGCAAGCCTCGATCACTTCGCAAATAGAATCCATGGGCTCGAATCTGATAGCGGTCACGCCCGGAGTGGCCATGAGCTCCAATTCCCGGGTTTCCTCGGGCTGGGGCTCGGCCCAGTCGCTCGACAACGACGACCTGGAACGCCTGAAAGCCGAGCTTGTCGGAGTGAAAGGGGTGGCCGGAGAGCTTTCCGGCAGATACCAGGTGATCGCAAACGGAAACAATACCAATACGTCGGTTGTTGGAACAGAACCGGCATACGCCATCGTCAAGAACCTCGGACTCGCCTCCGGCGATTTCATCTCCGAACAGAACTTGAGGAATGCTTCGAGGGTGGCCGTGCTCGGGCCGACGGTCGTTGAAGACCTTTTCGGCGAAGGAGCCGATCCAGTCGGCGAAACCGTCAAGATCAATGGTTTGAAATTCAAAATCATCGGCGTCTCGGAAAGCAAGGGCGGCCTGATGAATCAAGACGACGCCATTTTCATTCCTTTGACGACGATCCAAAGATCGCTTGTCGGCCGCAACCGGCTTTCGACGATCGACATCGCCGCCGAATCGACCGCGGTCATGTCTTCCGTCGAAGAACAGACCAAAGCCATCCTTCTCGACGAACACGACATCGCCAACCCGGACGAAGCCGATTTCCAGGTGATGAACCAGGCGGAAATAGTGGAAGCGGTTTCGAACATTACCGCCACCCTGACCCTGCTTCTCGCCGCCATCGCGGGCATATCGCTCGTTGTCGGCGGCATCGGCATCATGAATATGATGCTCACGACCGTCACCGAAAGGACCCGAGAAATAGGATTGCGCAAGGCCCTGGGAGCGAAGAGGATCGACATCAACAGACAATTCCTTTTCGAAGCCATCGTCCTCACCCTTCTCGGAGGGATCATCGGCATCACCCTCGGATCCCTGATCTCTTTCACCATCTCCTATTTCGATCTCATCCAGACCAAAATATCCGTCTTGTCCGTTGTCCTCGCCTTCGGGATCTCGGCCGCCATCGGCATCGTTTTCGGATATTATCCGGCCAGGCGCGCCAGCGCCCTGAACCCGATAGAGGCCTTGCGATACGAATAAGTCAGGCGATTTTCTTCGCTTGGGGTTTTCTGGAACGGGCGACGGGAAAGGTCACGGTAAAAGTGGTTCCTTTGCCTTCTTTGGACTCAAAGCCGATCGTTCCTTTGGCCGCTTCGATGACGGCCTTAGTGATGTAGAGCCCGAGTCCGTTCCCTTCAGGATTGACGATCCGCGCGTTGTCCGCCCGGAAAAGCTTGCTGAAAATCTTCGATTGCTGCTTTTCCGGAATGCCGATGCCGCTGTCGGAAACGGAAATGACGATGTTTTTGCCTTCTTGGCGGATCTTTATGGATATTTTCCCGTTCTTCGGGGTGTATTTGACGGCGTTTGACAAAAGGTTTTGGAAAATTATTTCCGTCAAATCCGGATCGAGCTTTATATTAGGAATCTCGTCGTAAACCTTGGAAACGAAGATCTCTTTTTCCTTGATTTGCGGCGCGAGGTCGGAAAGAGCGATATCCGCTATTTTCGGCAAGCTCACCGGCTTCGGAGAAACGACCAGGGTTCCCATGTCGATCCTCGTGGCGTTCAAAAGGGATTCCACGAGATCCACCATCCGGCGGTTACTTTTGTGGATTTCGTCGACATAGCCCTTTTGGGCTTCGGTCAAAGGCCCTTTGTCTCCGGCTAAAAGGGATTCGGTGTACCAATCGATTATGGAAAGAGGCGTCCGGAGCTGGTGTGAAGCCAAGGAGACGAATTCGGTTTTGGCGCGGTCGATGGCTTTGGCTTCGGTGATGTCCCGTTCGATGCCGACGTAAAAGCGGATTTCTCCCTTCTCGTCCAAAACCGGCGATATCCTGGTTTCGGCGATGTACAATTCCCCGTTTTTCCTTTTGTTGGTCAGCTCGCCGACGTAGACTTCTTTCTTGTCCCTAATCTTCCGCCACATGTCTTTATAGAATTCGGGAGACATCTGTTTGCCCCAAAGGGACGGCCTCTGGCCGATTATCTCTTTCGGGGAATAGCCGGTGGTCGAAGAAACGGCTTTATTGGCGAAAAGGATGACGCCATTCGGGTCGGTGATGATGATGTGGTCCGAGGCGCTTTCCACGGCCAGCTCGAATTTTTTCAAATTCTCCTCGTAGGTCTGGCGCTCGGTGACGTTGGTCGCCGTTCCGATATAGCCGAAGGCTTTGCCTTCCTCGTCGAAAAAGAGAGCGCCGTTCACTTCGAGAATGACTCTTCCTCCCGCTTTATTCCTGGCGGCCAGCCTCAAAAGATGGAATTCTTTCCGTTTGGAGAACAGATCTTCGATGATCTTCTTCGTTTCTTTATGGTTGTCCGGGAAAAACTTCTCGGAATAGATCTTTTCCCCGACGATCTCTTTCGGAGCGTATCCCATTATTTTCTTGGAGGCCGGGCTGACATAGGTGATCGTTCCGTTGAAATCGCTTTCCCAGACCATTTCCCTGACGAAAAAAGTGATGGTTTTCAAACGACGGACGTTTTTCTGGAGCGCCGACTCTTTTTTCTTCAGCTCGGTCATGTTCTGGATGACGGTGATTATTCCGACCACGCGGCCCTTGTTTTTGACGGGAATCCTTTTGGTATAGCCGGTGCGGGCGATATCACCCACCCGGTATATCACTTCTCCGGCGGACGATTTGCCGGTTTTGATCAGCTTCCGGTATTCAGTTTCCGTGGCTTTGGGTATGAAGGGCAAAGCCTCGGAAAGCCTTTTGCCCATCAAAACGCGCTTCACCCCGAGCAGGCGCACTATCTTGACGCCGGCCGGATTCATCATGACGAGCTTCAGATCCGTGTCGAAAACGGCGACGATGTCCGATACCGACGAGAAAACTTGGCGACAGACGTCGTCCAATCCGGATTCCATTGATCGGCTGACAGAAAAACGACGCCGGGAAATATTCCCGCCGCCTTTTTTCGAGACTTTTCGGCCGGCACGCTTATTCATCTAAAAACATTATCTGCCTCTTTCGGCCACGAGCCTCACTTTTTCGACAACCTCGCTTATCGGGTGCTGGGTTTTGACGAAATAATCGGCGGCTCCCAAGAGTATGGCCCGCTTGATGTTTTCGTCTTCGCCCAAGTTGGATAAAACGATCACCGGCGCGGTTTTAAGTTCCGCGTCGAGCTTCAAGTCCTGCAGGATCTCGAATCCGTTCCTCTTGGGAAGCAAAAGATCGAGCAAAATAACATCCGGCTTGAACTGCTTCGCTTTCGGAAGGGCCTCTTCCCCTTCTTCCACGATGACGGACTCGTATCCTTCCTTGTCGAACTTTTCCTTGATCACTCTCGCCAAAGCTTCTTCGTCTTCGATTATCAATATTTTCATGTTTTTATTATTATCTTGACTTTGACCTTTATTTGCCTATTTCTTCGACTCCCTGAACCAGGTATTTGGCCATTTTGTCTATGTCTTTCTTAATCTTCTCAAGATGGTATTTGATTTCCGGCGGCGACGCGGTTTTCGACTTTTCCACGGCGGCCGCGGCCGAGTCGACGTCTTTCTTAACCACATTGAAGACATTCATCATGTCGCGGGTGGCGATGACGGTCCTTCCCCTTCTTCGGCGGCTAAGCTTGCGTTCCGCGATCCGGCCGGCGACAAACGCTCCGATCACGAAAAGGACAAACGCCAGCGCCAGCGCTTCGGGGGTGATGCCGATACCGGCGACGGTGATGATCGGCTTGGAAGAAGCCCTGATCTCCTCGGAAGAAACCGGCAGGCTCAAAGCTCCGCGGGAGTCTTTCGCCGTCGCTTCGATCTGATATCTTCCGCGGCGGAGCGGATCGTTGAATTGGGCGAACCAGTTTCCGGATTCGTCCGTCAAAACGACGGTCGAAGCGATCTCCGCGCCTTCGGCGTCTTTCAGGGAGACGATCACCGAATACCCGGGCAAGGCAGATCCGGCCGCCTCAAGCCCTCCTTCGCCGACATAGACCCGCGGCGTCAGATAATCGATCGTCGGCGATTCTATCGGCAGGATCTCCATTTCGCTGAACGTTTCCGTGGAATTGCCGGCCATGTCCCTCGCCGCCACCCGGACGCTGTGGGTTCCCGGAACAAGCGTCGGAAGCGTGAAAGAGCTTCCGGCAACGGATTCATAATCGCCGCTGTCGATTTGGACGCTGTATCCGGAGATTCCGGAAAGGGCGTCGCTCGCGAAGAAAGAGATCGTCGGAGACGGATTGGTGGAAGCGGTTCCGCTCGAAGAGAGGATCCCGAAAGGCGCCGGCGGAACAGTATCCACGGCAATGCGGTAATGGGCGGTCGGGCCCCAGCCGACGTTATTCCTGAAGCGCACGTGGAGATGCCAGATGCCGTCATCCAAAGACGCGAAAGTCTTGTTGTCGAAAAGGCCTTCGGAAACCGCGGGGTTGGAAGAAGGATTCTTGTCGATCAGGGTCGCGACATCGGTGATGTCCTCCGGCAATTCCCAGCGTCCGAGGAACGGAGACGAAGCGTTATGCCAGGCCGCCGGGTCCGGATAAAGATCGACGATGACTTCCGGCCTTGCCGGGAGCGCGGCCGCCGGCGTCGCCGGACGGGTGATCTGCTCGACCGGAGGCAAAACGGAAATCTGTCCGGACGGCAGGCTCGCTCCGGCCGCGACCGTAATGTCTATGCCCCTCGTGCCCACGAGCACGTTGGTCCCGCTTCCGTCGGAGGCGGTGACTGCGCCGTCGCTAACGACAATGGATGAAGCGCCGACGCCTTTGACGCGGAAATTTATTTTAAAAACTTCGAGGGAAACTCCGGAAAAACCGCTGGTCGATCCGCCGGTGAAAGAAATGCTGCCGAGGTTGTTGTCTATTTCCGGATCCTCCAGCCAAAAATTGAAAATGGTTTGCGAACGGTCGATGCTTTCCGCCTCGAGGATATCCGGAGAAAACCGGACCGTTCCCTGTCCGGCGTTCACGGAAACGCCCTGGCTGTCGATGTCGAGATCGACCGTCAGGTTGTCTCCGACGCTGAAGCTTTCTCCGCTCGCCGAAAGCCCGAAAGTGGCGGCCGACGCCTGGCGGACGCTAACCGCCATGATGAAAACCGCCGCTAATAGAATTGGTAATTTTTTCATTTTGAGTTTTATCTTTGGATCGCTCTTAATATTATACTAAAATCCGCGATATCGACCTTGCCGTCTCCGTTCAGGTCGACCCTCAAGTCGGGTTCTCCGGACGGATTCCATCTCGAAAGGAAAACGCTCCAGTCCTGGATGTCCACTTTGCCGTCGGCGTTGAAATCCGCCTGCGGGGTGAAAACCCGGGAAACGGTGAAAGATCGGGCGATCGAGTTCTCGCTTACCTTGCCGTCGTTGAAAGTTTCGTTGACCGCGACCGAATGGCTCCCGAAATCGATATCGGCGGTATTGACCGATATGCTGTATTTTCCGGAATTGTCCGGATAAACGACGCCTCCTTTTTCCACGCCGTCGACAAAAGCCCTGACGCCGGCGTTCGGAAAAGCGTAACCGCTCACGTTAAGGTTGTCTCCGCGCCTCACCGCGTTCTGCGAAAGCCGTATGGTCGGAGGGATGACGACTTCCAAGTCCGTGTCCAATCCCCCGATATCGAGATCCAAACTGAAGACCTTGGTGATGGAAACGTCTTTGTTCCTGTCGGTCGCCGACAGGCTATAAGTGGTGTTTCCTCCGGTTTTAAGGAAAATATTGAAATATCCTTCCGCCGAAGAAACGGTCCGGGAAGATTCGAACACTCCCTGGGAATCGAACGAAGAGACGAAAATCTCGGCGTTCGGAAAAGCGATGCCGATGAATTTCGGCGTCGGCGGAGCCGATATAAACGAAGAACCCGGCGTAGGTTCGGGAGGAGTGCTTGTCCAGGAAACGGTTATCGTCGAAGAAACGTCGAGTCCGGTTCCGGCGGAGTCGATCAAGGACAAAGTGACGGTTTCGGCGACGGAATTGTTGAGAACGACAGAACCGAGGCCGTTAACGATATTGACTGGACCGGCTCCGGTCGCCGAACCAGTAGCGAGCAGGGTGACGACGTTATTGAACGATGCGGCCAAATTCCCCGAATTGTCCTCGGCGCGCAAAGTGACTGTTATGGGGCTGCCGACCTCGGCGTCGCTAGGTTGAAGAATGACGATTCTCGTGGCGACGATGGGAGCGGCCGTGATGCTCGCCGTTGTCGTCGGCTGAGTTAAAGAATAATTTCCGGCATCGGCGCCGTTTATGGAAAGACCGGCGATGGTAACGGTTTTGTTCGTTCCGATATCGGGCGTGTCGAATGTCCCTACAGCGGCCGAAGTGTCCAAGAACACAACATCCGGAGGAATGAGGCCGACAAGCGCGGCGCCGCTTACGTTCAAGGTGGCGGCCGTCGTACCGTCGTATATCTTATCGCTCGCGGTGATGCCCGAAACGGTCAATTCTTTTTCGGTGATGCTTGCCGTTGTCGTCGGCTGATTGAGAGTGTATCCACTCGCGTCCGCTCCGGATATGGAAAATCCGGAAGTGGTTACGGTTTTTCCCGAACCGACGTTTTTGTCGGAAAAAGTTCCGACGGCGTTTGCAGTCTCCAAGACAACGTCGTCTCCGGGGGCGACGCCCACAAGCGTGGCTCCGGAAACGTCGAGCGTGGCCGATGTTGTTCCGTCGTATATTTTATCGTCGGCGGTGACGCCGGATATGGTCAGCCCGGAGGCGACAATGCTCGCCGTTGTCGTCGGTTGGGTAAGGGTGTAGTTCCCGGCGTCGGCGCCGGAGATCATAAGGCCGGAGATCGTTACCGTTTTCCCGGTGCCGACGGCCGGCGTATCGAAAGTACCGACGGCGTTCGCCGTATTCAAAATGACGTTGTCTCCGGAGACGACGCCGACCAAGGCGGCGCCCGTCACGTTCAAGACAGCCGAAGTATTTCCATCATAGGCCTTGTCGTTAGCGGTGATGCCGATAACGGTCAGGTTCTTCGGAGTGACCGTCTGCGACACGACTCCCGAAACGCTTGAAAAATAAATGGCGTTTCCCCCATAGGTTGCCGTTATCGAATGGGGAGAGCCGGAAACCGTGAGGTTATTGACCGTTAGAGCGGCTACGCCGGGATTCGCGCCGTTCAGGTCATCCGTGCCGATGATGGTGAGGCCGTCCCTGAAAGTGACTGTTCCGCTCGGCGCTCCTCCGGTTGTCGGCGTAACGGTTGCCGTAAAAGTGATCGGCGAGCCGTAGATCGAAGGGCTTCCCGAAGTTTCCAGATCGGTCGTCGTCGTCTGCCTGACGGTGATCGTCGGAGAGACCGATATATCGGCCAAGATCCCGGAATCGTCGCTTCTTGATCTAGTATTGAAAGTATAGACGCCCGGAGTTGAGGGCGCGGTTACGCCGCTCGCTCCTCCGCCGTCTCCGTAGTTCACGCCGACGGTTTGTCCGGAAGAAAGAGACAAGAGCCGGACGTTTATGTCGTTCCCCGAAAAATAAACGCTGCCGGGCCCCAGAAGAACGTCGTCCAAATATATGGTCGCGCTGCCGATGTCGGTCGCATAGTTGATGCCGTAGCTCATGACGGAATTCCTCGTTCCGGTCAAAGTCAGCTTCTGGTAGCTCCAAACGTTGGCGGACAAGGCTCCGATATTGATCGAAGTGATGGGACTCGCGAGGTCGGAAGAGGAAGCGTATTCGAATTTGAGCTGTCCGGAAGACACCGCCACCGAAGAACGGATCCAAAACCCGACGTTCGTATAGCCGGACCAGTTTTCCGCGCCGAAAGATTCGTACCACTTGTCTCCGGCGGCAGCCGTCGAAGCGATCGTGTTCCGGAGCGATCCGGTCCCTTCGTGGAAAATAGAGTTGTCGGTCGCGAGGGTTTGTACCGTCGAGGTGGGCGCGGTCCAGCCGGACGTCGAATCGCAGGTATCGACGACTTTTCCGATGGCATCGATGTCTATCGTTAATGCTCCCCTGTCCACGAGCTGTCGCAGACCGAAAGAACGCATGTTCTCGGAAGAAGACGAAGTAACGGTAACGTACGTCCAGACGTTTGCCGGAAGGGCCGGCAGGCTGACGACGCTGTCCGGCGAGCCGACATTTGAGGAATTGTCGTCCGTCCAGGCGAAATCGCCGGCGTTCAAAGCGATGCTCGGACGCACGAAGAAACTGACCGTGGTTCCCGGACCGACTGTTGCGACCGCCGCCTCTTGGTTGAAGCAATCGCCGTTCGCCCCCGTACCGGCGTTTCCGGCATAGGTGCAGCGCACCGCTCCGGTTCCTTCGATTCCGGTGATCAGAGAATCGTTTATGCCGGTATCGCCGGACCAGCCGGCATTCGAATCGTTCGATTGGAAAATGACGGAAATGTTATCCGCTTTGACGACTGTTGCGCCGATATCGGTCGAATAGCGGAAACCGTAAGAGAGAATGGAATTCCTGGAAGCGGCTCCGAGGGTCGCCGACGCATAAGTCCAGGTATTTGCCGTAAGCGCGGGAAGGGAAATCGTATCGTTCGGACTCACGAGATTCGCCGAATCGTCGTTTTGCCAATGGAGGTTGCCGGCCGACGTGGAAACGCTCGATTTGAGAAAAGCTCCCACGCGGAGGTTACCGCTCACGCTCGAACCCCAATCCGCTGCCGAGCCGTAATTGAAATACCATTGTTCGTTCGCGACGGCGGACAAAGTGATGTCGTTAGAAAGCGAAGCAATGCCCGCCTGCTTGTCGGCGGTGTCGGAGGAAAGGCTCATGTGGTTCGTCACCGCCCAGCCGCTCGAAGAATCAAGGCTGTTTTTCTGGTTCGCTATGATACCGCTTGAATTCGCGGTCGTGTATCCGGGAACGCCGATATTGGCGTGGGGCGCGCTCCACCCCGCCGGCACGGTAATGCTTATCCCGCCGGAATCCATGGTTTCCGAAGCGGTATAAGTGAAATCGAATTCGTTGCCGGCGGAAGAAGCGGTGGTCGTCGTCGGGTTCACCGTGTTCGTGCCGCTTCCGTCGACGGCCGAAGCGTACTTCAGCCAGAGGCTGGATAAAAAAACAGAGCCGCCCAAAACGACTCCGACAAGGAAAATTGATAAAACTTTTTTAAGGTTGGAACTCATCAGGATCTTCTGTCGATAAGTATAACATTTTCAAGCGCGCAAACATAGTAATATAATGGAAGCATGTTGAAATCTCTTCCCTTGTCCGAGGTTTATCGACTGCTCGAGCCCGGACCGGTGGTTCTCGTCGCGACAGCCGACAAGAATAAAGACAACGTCATGGCCATGTCGTGGTATACGATGATGGAATTCGAACCGCCCCTCATCGGCTGCGTCATCAGCGGAAACGACCACACCTTCGATATCCTGAAAAAGACCAAAGAGTGCGTCATCGCCGTTCCGACCCTGGGGATCGCCAAAAAAGTGGTCAAAGCGGGCAACACTTCGGGCCGCGATATCGACAAATTCAAAGAAATCGGATTCACCGCGGCCAAAGCTTCACGCGTCAAAGCACCTCTCGTAGAGGAATGCTACGCCAACATCGAATGCAAAATGAGCGACGCGAGCCTTGTCGGCAAATACAACTTCTTCATTCTCAAAGCGGTCAAGGCCTGGATCGACCCGAAAGCCAAAAATCCGCAGACTCTCCACCATTTAGGCAAAGGAATCTTCATGACATCGGGGAAAACCGTCAAAATCGCTTCGAAGATGAAATAGCCTATCCCCATTTTTCCGTAAAATTCATATAATAAACAAAATGGGGCTTGTCGGGCCTTTTAATAAAAAACAAAAATATGCGCAATAAAAAAATAATCTTGGGCGTCGTCCTTCTCTTATTGGCCGCGGTGGCCGTCTTCTTCGCGGTTCGGGCGAGCCGGCTCGTGTATGTTTCCTATTACGACGGAACGACGGAAGTGAAAGCGGTCTTCAATAATATGAACGAGACCGTCACCTTCACCCACGAAGCCGTCGGCAAAGTAACCCTCCCCCGCGCCATTTCGGCGAGCGGCGCCCGTTACGCCAATGCCGACGAAAGCATTGTCTTCTGGGAGCACCAGGGAGAAGTGACGATCGATAAGGACGGCGAAACCGTTTTCCAAGGGCCGATCAAAGACAGCCTGACCGGTCCGACCTGGGTATGGGAACAAACAACGATGAACGACGACTCTGTTATTGCTCCGCGGGAAGCGGACGCCTTCACTTTGAAATTCTCCACCGATGGCCGGGTTTCCGGAACCACCGATTGCAACAATTTCAGCGGAAGCTATGAAGCCGGGAATGACGGAGCCATCAGTTTTGGCGAATTCGCTTCGACGCTCATGTTCTGCGAAGGCTCGCAGGAAAACGAATTCATGACCGCGGTCATTAATAGTGACCATTATCTCATGGACAGCGCCGGCAATCTGGTTTTGCTTCTCAAATTCGATTCCGGAGAAATGCGTTTCCGGATGCAATAAACTGTCAAAGTGAAAAACCCCGTCATTCAGGCGGGGTTTTTATGTATTAACCGTTATTGACAGTTTTCTCGGCCGTCATATCATTAACCTATACCCCAGGTATAGGTCGCAATAAAAACCAACTCCGTAAAACGAGATGAACACCGAAAAGAAAAAGACTTTGACCGGCTTCAGGAAAGCGCAAAGCCTTCTCAAGAAAATCATCGATATGACCGAGAAAGATTCCTATTGCATCGACATCATGCAGCAGAATCTCGCAGTCATCGGTCTTTTGAGATCAGCCCACCAATCACTCATGGAAGACCATCTGAACAGTTGCTTCCGATCCGCCATGGCCGCCAAAAACGAAAAAAGAAAAACCGAGATGACCAAAGAGATCTTGAGCGTCACCAAAATCTTCAATCGTTAAAAATGGCCAAAAAGACTTTTTACGTGAAAGGAATGCGCTGCGCCTCCTGCGAAGTGCTTATAGAAAAAGAATTGCTTTCGATTCCAGGAATCGTTTTCGCCGACGCTTCCCTGCCCCAAGGCCTGGTCAATATCGAATACGAGAAAGAAAGGCCGGACCTCAAAGAATTGAACGCCAAATTCAAGCCTTTGGGCTATTCTTTTTCCGAAGAAGCTTTTAAGGAAAAGAATGACGGATGGAAAACGCTGCTTATCGCTCTTTCGTCGATAACGGTATTTTTAGTGATTTCGCAATCGGGATTGTCCTCTTTGATCAACGTTTCCTCGGAAAGCTCTTTGGCCGCTTTTTTCGTTTTCGGGCTTATCGCCGGAATATCAAGCTGCGCCGCCTTGATCGGCGGCTTGATCCTCTCTCTTTCCAAAAAATGGCTCGAGGATTTCGGAAAAAGTGATAATTTTACGGAAAAAGCCAAACCGCATCTTCTTTTCAATTTCGGACGCTTGATTTCCTTGCCTTTGCTCGGATCGACGCTCGGATTATTCGGAGAAAAGATAAAAATGTCTCCGGCCATCGCTTTGATTATGATTCTAATCGTTTCCGGAGCGATGATCGTTTTGGCGCTGCAAATGATCGGCGTCAAATCTTTCAGGCGGATACGGATCGCCTTGCCGAAGAGTTTTTCCAAGAGGCTTTTTAGAAACCAAAAGTCCAGGCTCTTCGAGCCGTTTGTCGCCGGATTCCTGACATTCCTTTTGCCCTGCGGGTTCACAGCGGTCGCCGAGGGATTCGCCATCCTGTCCGGAAGTCTCCTTAAGGGATTCTTGATAATGCTTTTCTTTACGCTCGGCACAACCGTTCCTCTTCTTTTTATCGGTTTTTCGAGCGCCAAATTATTGAGTAAAGAGCATTTGTCCGAGCGATTCCTCAAAATCGCCGGCGTCCTCATTTTATTCTTCACGGTCTACAACATCGATTTCCAATTCGGGATTAGCCGTTTTCTGTCGGAAAAATGGTTTTCGGGAGACAATGTGTTCAACGAACCGATCGGCCCTGGGGCCGCGAATGTCCAAATCATCAAGACGGTCTACGAGGGCGCCCGAGACATACAACCGAATTCTTTCGAAATCAAAGCCGGCCAACCGGTCAGGTTCGAAGTCGAGGTCAGAACCGCGAGTTACGGATGCATGTCGACCATCGTGGTTCCCGGATTATGGAACCGGCCGCTCGCCCTAAAAAAAGACCAAACGCTCGTCATGGAATTCATTCCCCAGAAACCGGGCGTTTACCAAATCGCTTGCGCCATGGGCGTGCCGAGAGGCACGATAAAAGTCGTCAAATAAAAAAATACCATGAATAAACAAAACTTCGCGATCAAAGGCATGCGCTGTTCGAGCTGCGCCAATATCATCAAAAACAGATTGGAAAAACTGGCCGGAGTGGAAAAAGCGGACGTCAACTTCGCGGCCGACCGGGCGGAGATCGAATACGATCCCGCAAAGGTTTCCGTGGAAAAAATGAACGACGATCTCGAAAAACTCGGCTATTCCCTGTTTCCTCGCGGAATGTCCGAAATAAACATGGATCACTCGGACCACAGCGAGCATCTCGGAATAGGAATGAGTAAAAAACAAAAAGAGCAAGAGCTCGCGACGCTCCGGACCAAGATCAATTTTATCTTTCCGGCGGCGATCGCCGTCTTCCTTTATATGATGTGGGACATCGCCGTCGGTTTCTTCGGATTTTTGCCGGAGATTCCGATCCCGATGGATATCGTAAACGCCGTTCTTTTCGTTCTTTCTTCGGCGGCGCTTTTCTGGGTCGGCCAGCCTTTTATCCAGGGAGTGGTCAAATTCGTGAAATACCGGGCGGCGAACATGGATACGCTCATCGGCATCGGAACTTTGACGGCCTATGTTTACAGCGCAGTCGTCCTTCTCCTGCCCCGCATAAGGACGATCTTAGAACTTCCGGAAACGACTTATTTCGACGTGACGATCGTCGTCATCGGTTTTGTCAGCCTGGGTAAATACCTCGAAGCGCGGTCGAGGCTCCAAACCGGCGAGGCCGTGGAAAAACTGCTCGGGCTCCAGGCGAAAACCGCCTTGGTTTTGCGCCAAGGAGAAGAAATGGAAATCCCAATCGCCGAAGTTGTGGTCGGCGACGTCATCGTCGTCAAACCCGGAGGGAAAATACCGGTTGACGGAAGAATCGTCGAAGGGAAAACGTCGGTTGACGAATCGATGGTCACCGGAGAGCCCATGCCGATCGACAAATCCGCGGGAGATTTTGTCGTCGGCTCGACCATCAATAAATACGGCGCCTTCAAGTTCGAAGCCACCAAGGTCGGCAAAGACACGATGCTCGCCCAAATCATCAAAATGGTGGAACAAGCCCAAGGCTCGAAAGCTCCGATCCAAGCTTTGGCCGATCGCATCTCGGCCGTCTTTGTTCCGGCGGTTCTTGTGATCGCCGTATTCTCTTTCGCCTGCTGGCTCGTCTTCGGAATTCCCGGCCTCGGATTCTCGACGGCCTTGTCCTACGCCATCCTTTCCCTCGTTGGTGTCCTCGTCATCGCCTGCCCCTGCGCCTTGGGTTTGGCCACGCCGACGGCGATCATCGTCGGCGTCGGCAAAGGAGCGGAGCACGGTATCCTCGTCAAAAACGCGGAAGCCCTCGAGAAATTGAGCGAGGTGGACACGATCGTTTTCGACAAAACCGGCACCATCACCAAAGGAAAGCCCGAGGTGACGGATATCGAAGTCCTGGATAAAAATCTCAACGCGGACGATATCTTAAAATACGCCGGAAGCGCCGAAAAAAAATCCGAACATCCTCTGGCGGAAGCCGTTGTCGCCGAAGCCTTGAGGCGGAGAATACCTTTGGCGGAAAGCTCTGATTTCCAAGCTCTCGAAGGTGTGGGCGTCAAAGCCGCGGTCCAAGGGAAAAATATCTATGTTCGTAAGCCAGATAAAGCGGACAAAGACGATCACCTGCTGCGGCTCGAACGCCAGGGAAAAACCGCGGTCATCGTGGAAATAGACGGCCGTGAATCCGGAATCATCGCCTTGAGCGACACCATCAAACCAGAGGCGAAAGAAGCCGTCGAGCGCATCCACGGCTACGGCCTCGAGACGATAATGATGACCGGAGACAACATGGAGACCGCGAAATACATCGCCGGACAAGTCGGCATCGACGAGGTCATGGCCGACGTCCTGCCCGGAGAAAAAGCGCAAAGGATAAAAGACCTACAAAGCAAAGGCAAAAAAGTGGCCATGGCCGGAGACGGCATAAACGACGCGCCCGGCCTGGCCCAGGCGGACGTGGGAATCGCCATGGCGACCGGAACCGATGTCGCCATCGAATCCGCCGGCATCACCCTTCTCCACGGAGACGTAAAAAAACTGGCGCAAGCTTTGGAGCTCTCCCGCCACACGATCAAAACGGTGAAACAAAACCTGTTCTGGGCTTTCGTATACAACGTCATCGGCATTCCCCTGGCCGCCGGACTGTTTTACCCCTTCTGGGGGATCGTTTTGAATCCGATTTTCGCCGGATTGGCCATGGCCGGAAGCAGCGTCTCGGTGGTCGCGAATTCCCTAAGGCTCAAAGCGAAAAAGCTGTCTTCTTGAGATAGAACGGTTATAATGACTGCATGAACAAAAAAATCATCTCCGTATTGTTCCTTTTTATTTTGATCGCCGTCATTGTTTTCCTGATGCGTTCCTACCGATCGAATACGGAAATCGTCCGGCGAGCCGAAGAAGCGGCCGTAAGAACCCTCGTCGAGAATTTCGGCCATTCCTTGAAAAACGTCTCCCTGCTTTCTCCCTACGCGAGGGAAGACATCGAAAGCAATTACAAAAATTTCCTCGATCCGGCTTTATTGGACGAATGGAAATCCGATCCTTCCAAAGCTTTGGGAAGACTCGTTTCCAGTCCTTGGCCGGAAAAGATAGAGATCAGCAGCATTTCCAAATTCGGCCTCAAAGCCTACGACGTCAGCGGCAAGATCATAGAAATGACGAGCACGGGCATGTCCGGGTCGCATCCGATCCAGATCGCTGTCGCCAAATTCGATAACCGCTGGCTCATCACCGGAGTCTACGCGCTTCCTTATCAAGTGAGCGAACCCTGGAAAGAATATGAAAGCGACGGGATTTCTTTCGAATACCCGGAAACCCTCGGAGCCGAATATATTTCCGAAACAGAATGGCCGCCGACGATCGTGATCAAACCCGGGAATTACGCCTGCGAAGAAACTCCGGCCGGATCGAGCTACGCGACGCCGATCGTCTCGCAAAAAGTAATCAACGGAAGGATCTATTGCGTCGCGGTTTCGCACGAGGGCGCGGCCGGAAGCGTTTATTCGTCCTATAGCTACGCTTCTCCGAGAAACGGGCGGCTCGTCGAATTGAGCTTTGTCCTCCGCTATCCCAACTGCTTGAATTATCCGGAAGACCAAGCCCGGACCTGCGCCGATGAAAGGGAAACCTTTGATCTCGACGCCTTGGTAAACAGTGTTTTCCAAACGCTCAAATTTGAATCGGCGTCGAATACCTTGGCGGATCAGATCGCGCGCTGCCTGGTGTCGAGCTACTCGGCCGACGCGGAAAAATGCGAAGAGCTCATGGAACAAATAACGGATTTCGATTCCTGCGTCATGGCCGGATTTCCGATAATTGGATCCGGTCCGCTCCGATGCCAAGCCGCGAACGGGAAAATCTTCGTCCAAGGAACCAATAGTTCCTGGGAAGAAGCGGTTTCGGCAATCGACAATTGCGAAGCCGCAAGCGCTTTCCAGACGCACTCCTTGATCGTCACCGTCACTTTGAAAGACAACCGCAGGCTGATCGTGGCCGAACCAAAGATAGACGACATCTTCGATATCGCCGCCGCGGCCGAAGCCAAATGCGGCCGCATCCAAATCGCCACCGAGTAGAAAGCAAAATCCCGCCATTGGCGGGATTTCTCGTCGATGCGGGGAATCAAGCGATATCTCCAGAATCCAAATAGTTCTTATTCGTTTTATGGCAGCGGATGGCCAAGGAGCACGGCTCGAAGAGCGGCTCCGGCAGATTCTCCAGATCGTACCAGCCCCAAGATTCGGATTTTTCCGGTTCGAGGACCCGCGGCTCTCCCGAATCCCAGTCGGCCAGGAGGCCGATGTGGGCGTAATGCTTCGGGGCGTATTTGGTCACGTTGGCCAGATACTGGAATCTGATGTTTTTTATCTCGATCCCGCATTCCTCACGGGTTTCCCTGCGGCCGCAATCGGAAAAAGATTCAAGGTGTTCGAGATGCCCCCCGGAAAGGCATATTCCCCTTCGCCGTGGGAGCCTTTGCGCTTACCGAGCAAGACTTTCCCGTTTTTGAAGATCATCACTCCGATTCCGACTCGGGGCTTTGGCGCGTCGTCCATGTTAGAATTGCCACATTTCTATCGCTTTGTAGACGAAGAACGCTGGCCAGACAACGGCTTTGAGAATTCCGAGGATTCCGGCCTGGAAACTCGCGGCGTGCCCCAGATAATATACCAGGGCGCCGATGAATCCGAGCCCGTAAACCGCCGATCCGTTGCCGCCGGATTTTTTGCCCCATTTGGGCCAATGGCGACCGCAAAAGCATTTTACTTTCGCGAAACCCCTTGCCTCCTCGTAGATGTTTGGTTCCATGATCGAATATTAGCACGCCGGCAAATAAAAATCTCCTCCCGCTCAAACGGGAGGAGATTTGTGATAACAAATTTAAGCTTCTTTGGCGACTTCCTTCATTTCCTCTCCGCAGCACTCGGCCTTGGCTTCGGAAGTGGCGCCGCATTTTTCGCACTTGTACATAATAGGTAAAACGATTTTTATCTTATCTTTTCGCGGGGTGCGACTATACCGCGAAACTCTTACTTTTTCAATTATAACACGAAAAATCGGCCGTGGCAACTCTTTTAAAAGATTACGTTTGTTATAATGGATTAATGAATAAAACGATCAAAAACGCCTTGGCCGACGCCGGACTCACTGTCTTATACATCGCCCTGGTGGCGGGTTTCATGATCCGGGGAGAAAACGCCCTGAAAAACGAAACCGCCTCCCTGATGATGATGCTTTTGCTCCTGGTGGTTTCGGTCACGATGATGGGAGTGCTCATTTTCGGAAAACCCGCACTTTGGTACCTCGAAGGGCAAAAGAAAGAGGCCTGGTCCCTTCTTTTATACACCGTCGGGTTCTTGTCCGCCGCCTTGATCCTGCTTTACGCCGTCTTGAACGCCGGGCCCTTTTGACATTGACCGCGGAAACGTAGTATTTTGAAGCAGGCAATAAAAGCTGGTCGAAGTTAAAAAAAGCAAACATGACAGGAACAATCAAAACGCTCACGGCTAGAGGATTCGGATTCATCGCCCGCGAAGGCGAGACCAAGGATCTTTTCTTCCACGCCAAAGAGCTTAAGGGCGTCGCCTTCGACGATTTGAAGGTCGGAGACGCGGTCACTTTCGATTTAGTCGAAGGAGACAAAGGGCCCGCCGCGGTGAACGTTAGCCGCGCTTAAACGAAGAAACAAGACCGCCCCGAGATGAATCGAAGGGCGGTTTTTGATTCTCGGATTCCTAGAATCCGTTCTTTCGCGCCATTTCCAAAAGCGGTTCTTCTCCGTAGATATCGAGATAATCCGTCCAGAATCCGCCGCAGTCGTCGCAATGGCCGCAGTTGTCGCATCCGGAAAACGGCTTTTTGTAAAAATCCTTGTAAGCAGATTTTTCCTTGGAATACCTGCCCGTCTTTCCCTGCATGTCCCAGTTGTCCATTTTCTTCTTGATCTCGAAAAAAACGATCCTCGGCGGAAGCTCGGCCGGAAAAACGCATCTGGAGAAATTGAATATTCCGGCGTAAGAAAACTTGGCGAGGACCGGCAGGATCCTCTTCCCGAAACTTTCCAGATCTTTTGGTTCGACCGACAGCTTTTTGTAGTCGTCTCGGCCGCGGCCGTCGGGCACGAGGTCGGAAATGCTCCAGTTGTCGATTCCTTTTTCGAGGATAAGATCGCCTATCTTCTCGAAAACGTCGACGTTCAAGCGGCAAAGCACGGAATCGATGCTCACGTGGACGTTGAGTCTTTTCAGGTTTTCGAGGCCGGCCGAGATTTCCGCGAAAGCTCCCGGAGAATTGGTTATTTTCTCGTGGGTTTCCGCGTCCGGGCCGTGCAAAGCGATGGTCGCGTCGGTCAGGCCGTTTTTCACCAGGTTTTCGGAGAAAGCCCGGTCTCCGAGCATCCGGCCGTTGGTACTGATGCCGATCTGGGTGTAGCCGATTTCTTTGGCGTAAGCCATGGCTTCGTCTAACCGCGGCCGGAAAGTCGGCTCGCCTCCGGTGAATTCCACGTTCGCGTGTCGGTTTTTCCGGCCTTGGCGGAGCTGTTCCAGGATGTTATCGAACGGCACGGACTCTTCTTTTTTATCTCCGCCGTTCAAACTGCACATGACGCATTTGTTGTTGCAGGTTTCCGACCAGCGGATGATCAAAATCGGCGACTCGCCGCGCTTGTTTTCTGGCATGTCGGAATTATCGCATTTTTGGCGATTATTTGGAATTTATCCTTTGATGACGGCCACCGGCCTCATTTTCGCGACTTTCGAGGCGATTCCCGCGCGCCTGATGACGTCGATCACCTCGTCCACGTCTTTGTAGGCTTCAGGCGCTTCTTCGACCATTCCCGCAACCGAACCGGCGAAAACGGCGATATCTTTGGCCGCGAGGTTTTGTTTCAATTCGCCGGCGACGATCGTTTTCCTGGCTTCGGTTCTGGACATTCGTCGGCCGGCTCCGTGGCAGCTCGACCCGAAACTTTCGGTCATGGCCGCTTCTTCTCCGGAAAGAAGATAAGATCTCGTTCCCATGCTGCCCGGGACCAAAACCGGTTGATCCGGGAAAGCCCTGGTCGCGCCTTTGCGGTGGACGACCAATTTTTTCTTTTTTCCGTCCACGAGATGCTCCTCGACTTTGGCGATGTTGTGCGCCACGTCGTAAAGGAGTCTTAATTTGCCCGCTTCTTCTCCGAGAACGCTTTGCCAAGCCTGCCTCGCTTCCCAGGAAACCAATTCACGGTTGGCCCAAGCGAAATTGGCCGCCGCGGACATGGCCTGGAAATAGGACTGGCCTTCTTCGGAATCAAAAGGCGCAGAAGCCAATTCCCTGTCCGGAAGCGCGATATTGTATTTGGAAGCCGCGTTCATCATTGTTTTGATGTAATCGGTCGCCACCTGGTGCCCGAGGCCGCGGGAGCCGGTATGGATCAGGATAACGACCTGGCCTGAGAATAATCCGAGTTTCCCGGCTTTTTCTTCGTCGAAAATCTCCTCGATTTCCTCCAATTCCACGAAATGGTTTCCGGCGCCGATCGTTCCGAGCTGGTCTCGGCCGCGGTCTTTGGCGCGGCCGGAAACCGCTTTCGGGTCGGCCGTCCGCAGATAACCGTTTTCTTCTGCGTTCGCGGAATCTTCAGAATCGGCGTAGCCTTGTTCGACCAGGCGCCTCGATCCTTTCAATAGAACTTCGTCCAGTTCTTTATCGGAAAGCTTCAATCTTCCGGCTCGGCCCACGCCCGAAGGAATCTCGCGATACAGGGCTTTTCCCAATTCCGGAACGCGTGATCGGATCTCCGAAAGTCCGATTTCCGAGCAAAGGAGTCTCACCCCGCAGTTGATGTCGTAGCCGATCCCGCCCGGAGAAATGACGCCGTTTTCCGCGTCGAAAGCGGCCACGCCTCCGACCGGAAATCCGTAGCCTTCGTGGATGTCGGGCATGGCGACCGCGCGGCCCGCGATTCCCGGCAGAGCGGCCACGTTTGCGAGCTGATCGAGCGAACGGTCTTCGAGAATCTCGTCGATCATTTTTTCGGTCGCGAAAATCCGCGCCGGAACCCTCATTCCCGGCTTCGATTCCCGGGGAATCTCCCAAAGCCAATCCTTTATTTTGCGAAGGTCGGATTTTTCCATCGTTTAGATGTCGAAAACGATCTTCGTCGACAAAAGATTGTTCTCGTTTTCCGTTATTTCCGCTTCGTGATAAGTGACGGCTTTGATATTCCTTTCGAAACGGATCGCCGGCCGCGCCTTAAGCTCGGCCGCGAGCTTTATCGGAGACAATTCTTTGAAATCGACATCGGTGTAGAATTCGTAATTTTTTTCCATGCCGAAAAGGACTTCGTTCAGGAAGTCGATAAGCAAAGCGGTCCGGTCCCCGGCCGAAATTCTTATTCTTCTTTTGGTTTCTTTCGAATCTTCCGGTTCCCTCGGACCGGCGATAAAAACCATTCCTTTGAGCGCATCCTTGAAAAGTTCTTCCAAATCCCTACCCTCGACAGACAAACGGATATCGGCTGTATGTCCTAAAATTTTATAGGGCATCCTTTATCCAATTATAACAGATAATTATAAAATCAATCCGCGAGGGCCTGGCGGATGTAGTTGAGCGTCTCGTCGTCGGGCACGGCTTCTCCGAATTTGTCCCTGAAGTCGTCGATGCTGTCGCTGCTGATGCCTTTGAGCTCTTCCCGCACCAGCCCGTTTCCGTAAGCGAGCTCGTCCATGAGATCCGCCCATTTTTCCGCGAGCATCACCACCTCCGGTTCTTGCGGATCGATTTCCTTCGCCATCGACAATCTGACGGCTTCGATGATTTTCGCGCGTTCGGCGGCGTTTTCCGCCTTTAAAGAATCGTCCATTGTTCTTATTATAGCACGGAGCTTGTGATATGATTCCCTCTATGACGACCGTTGTTTTTATCCACGGCTACAACGCTTCTCCGGAGATGAATTGGTATCCGGAAATGCGGCGCGAACTCGACAACCTCCGCATCCCCTACCGGATGCCGGCCTTGCCGGGCGGTGACCACCCGCAAATCAGAGAATGGCTAAAGATCATCGACCAACCCGTGAAATCGATCAAAGGCGACGTCGTTCTCGTCGGACACAGTCTCGGCACGAGAGCCGTTCTTCTCTATCTCGAACGATCCAAAAAACCGGTGAAAGGAGTTTTGCTCGTTTCTCCTTTCAGCAACGACCTTAAAAACGCTGGAATCCGCGGACAAGGCTATTCGGATTTTTTCGAACACGAGATCGATCTCTCGGAAATAAAGAAATTGTCTCCAAAGTTCATCGTCATGCACTCCAAAGACGACCAAAGGATTCCTTTCGAGCAAGGAAAAGAAATAGCCGAAGAACTCGGAGCGGATTTCGTTGTCTACGAAGACAAGCGGCATTTTTCGCGGCCGGAAAACCACGCCGAGGTTTTGGAACAACTGAAAAAACTCCTCTGATGGACATCAAAGCCGCCGAAAAACTGTTCGACGAGAACGGAAAGCAGATTTTGGCCATCTTCAAGAAGATCCAAATGCTCGAATTCTGGCTGAAAGCGAAGATCGCGGACAAGAAAAGCAGATCGGTCAAAGATTTCGAGATCTATCAAAGATCGCTCGAGGACAAGACCTGGAATTTCGTGATCGACGAGTTTTTGGCGCTTTACCCGGAAAAAGAATATCTCCGGCCGGAACTGAAACAAGCCATGGCCGACCGCAACCGGTTCATGCACGCCATCTACACCTGGGCCTTGGTTTCGAGCAAGACCCGGGTGGAAGAACAAGGAAAAAGCATGCTCGACGAAATCGAGGAAAACATCAGCCGGGTCTTGAAAACCCTGCTCGCAGACTGACACCTTGCCAAACTATTGAAAAAATGCCGTTTTTGGCGTATTCTTTACGGGTTTATGGCCAAAAACGAAGTAATTTTGCGGTTCGACGAGGTCTCTTTCAGATACTCGGCTTTGAAGCCCATTTTGGACGAGGCGAGCTTTTCCGTGCGCCGCGGCGCCAAAATCACTTTGATGGGCCAGAACGGCGCGGGCAAGACGAGCATTTTCGGGCTTATGAGCGGCGAGCTCAAGCCCGAATCCGGCCAGATTTCCATTACTCCGGGAGCGACCGTGGGGCTTAGCCGCCAGGTGATCCCCCGCTCCGAACTCGAACTCACGGTCCGCGAGTTTTTCGAAAAAGCTTTTGCCGTCAAAGTCTACGACATCGATCCGCGGATAGAAAAGATCCTCAAGGTAGTGAACCTCGAGGCTCCTTTCGACCGGAGGGTCGGAAGCTTTTCCGGCGGACAGCAAGCGAGGCTTTTGCTCGCTTTCGCCCTGATCCAGAATCCGGACATCCTTCTTTTGGACGAGCCGACGAACAACCTCGACAGCGAAGGCATCGGCCGCCTCAAAAAATTCATCATTGAATACCCGCAAACCTGCGTCGTCATTTCACACGACGCCGGATTCTTGAATTCTTTCACCGAAGGCGTTCTCTACCTCGACGTTTTCACGAACAAAGTGGAACAGTATAGCGGCAATTACCTCGACGTTGTCGAGGAGATCTCGAAAAGGATCGAACGCGAAAGGATGTTGAACGTAAGGCTCGAAAAAGACATCGAAAACCGCAAAGAGCAGGCCAATTTCTTCGGGCAGAAAGGTGGGCACATGCGCGACGTGGCGGCTAAAATGAAAAGAAAAGTCGAAGAGTTGGAAGAAAGCAAAGTCGAGATGAGGCGGGACGACCGCGTCATCAGGAGCTTCGCCATTCCGATGCAGGAGAACATCTCCGGCGACATCGTCAAAATCTCTTCGATCTCGAGCTCGAGAAACGGCGACACGGTCTCGAAAAAAATAACGCCCATCGTTTTGAAGAAAAAAGACCGGTTGCTTTTGACCGGACCGAACGGCGTCGGCAAGACCACCTATCTCGAAGCCATCGTCTCCGGCAAAGCCAAGGGAGTCGGACTCGCGGAAAACCTCGCAATCGGCTATTACCGCCAGGATTTCTCGACGCTCGATTTCGAGAAAACCGCCTACGAATCCTTGGCCGAAGTGATGACGAACGGCGGCGAAGAAGAACTCCGCTCGGCCGCGGCCGGATTTTTGATAGACGCCGACGCCCTGAAGAAAAAAATCAGCGATCTTTCCGAAGGCCAGAAAGGCTTGCTCACTTTCTGCCGCCTGATGCTCCAGAAGCCCGGTCTTTTGATCTTGGACGAACCGACGAACCACATCAATTTCCGGCACATTCCGGTCATCGCCGATGCGGTCAACCGCTACGAAGGCCCGGCAATCCTCGTGAGCCACATGCCGGACTTCGTGAGTAAAATAAAAATCACCTCGACGATCGACCTCGGAACGATTTAGCTTGACGGATAAATATTAATACTAAATACTGAATTCCATGAAAACCAAAAAAGACATCTTGAACGAGCTCATCGACGAGGTCAAAGAAACCCTGATCCGTATCGAAATCACCACCCGCTACGTGGAAACCAAGCAGGCCGAAACCCAAAAAGACCGATATCTCCAGGAACTCGCCAAATTGAAAGCCAACAAGGAAGAGAACGAAGATTGGCTGAAGTTCTTGGAAGAAGAATTCAAAAATACCAAATAACAAATGACCGCGATTTTAATCGCGGTTTTTTGACAATCCCCCTTATTTATGCTACATAAGAAGCATAAGCAGTGAGCTTTGACAACTGCTAATCTCTAATAAGGAGGGAGACTCGTGAAAGCAAGGAAGAGACGAGGAAGAACCGTCGTCGTTATACTTCTAGTTATCGCTCTAATCGGAATGTTCGTTGCCTTCGCGATGCAGACAGCTAGTCTTCCGCCGCCAGTCGCAGAAATTCCGACAGAGCCGGATCCAGTTCAACCCAACGAACCAACGAAGCCAACCGAACCAGATACTCCTACTGTTCCTACGGAGTCTAAGTTGAAGCTGATGAGTTTCAGCCAGTCGGGAACGGTACAAAGCGATGTGGACGCGAACCCAGACGATGAAAACGGAGTAGGCGCCCTTATTCTCTGTAAGATGCCACCCGGAACAGAAATCGTCCTTGATCTCGAAGGAGATCTAATGGAGGGGGAAGTCTCTCTTGTAGGCAAGCCACAAAGAGAATATGGCTTGTATGTCAAGACCGGTATTTATGGAATAATCTTCCACGGCGTCGTCCCAACAGACGAGTTGGTTAAGCAACTTGGCTACACTCATGCCGGTTCTAGCAAGGAGTCGGTTAGGGTTACTACTGGCACGATTCTCGGCAAAGTGGGGTTTCCCCTCAAAAATGACTGGGAGCTCGAAGGGTGTAATCTGATAATTGGTATAGTAGAAGTTAACCCAGATTACATCGACCTCTTCGAACCCAGCGTCGCCTCCATCATCGAGGCCATCACCAGATAGCCGCCACCCTTACGGGTAGGCGGCTCCTTTTTTTACATGATATAATTAACTCAATGAAAAAAGTTCTATTTTTAACAATCTTTCTCGTCGGTATTTTTTCTTTTTCTCAAGTTTTCGCCCAAGAGCAATGTTTGGAAGGAGATTTTCCTCCGGATAGTTATTTTCAATGCATAAATGGAAGACTTTGCCAAGGAAATGAATGTATCTCGTATGAGGAAGTTCCGGAGACGTATACTCCTTCAAGTAATGTCTTAGATTCTGTTGAAGAAGAAGTCTGGTACCAAAGACAACTCGCACTATGGCGTCAAACTCAAAATAAACCTTGCGCTGAACAACAAGGCTGCCACCCATATACCACCTGCGTCACTTCATATAGCGCCAACAGCACCGGCGGCTGTCCCGGAACTTCCTGCGGACAAGTGGGAAGAAATTTGGGAATATCTGGATCGGAGAATCTGCTTCCATGGGGTAAATATGAAATAGTGAGATGTATAAAGCCTTTTTCTACTATACATTTTTGTGGCCTTTATTATTACTCCTATCATATTACCTCCCGTCTCTACTCCCTCGCCGACAAATGTACCAACGACAACTCTTCCAATCAGTGTTTGGTTAATAATGTAGGATTATGGTCGGGTTCTTGCGATGTCGGATCGGGAAACTTCTACAAATGTTGTTGTAATAACCAAACCAACAATCCAACATCCTCGGTTCCGTATTACGGAGAAACGAATGACGACCATCCGCCTTTAGAAGGAGTCTGCCCAGCGGGAAGCAGTATGAAGTGGAAATCTGGTGCTGCGATAAATCCCGCCGAGTGCGCCGCGATCTGCAATCCTCCCCCCGTTGACAATTATTGCTACCGTCCCGACGAGAACGCCTGTCAATACGGAACCCTTACGGAACTGGGAATAAATCAAGCTGTCGCAAGCACTTATCTCAATAACGGAACCTTACGAAGCGATCTGACCAGAGAACAATGTTCTTATCTTTGCAACGACGTTTATGTCTGCAAGAATTGTTCTCCGGTATCGGTCAAAGGCAGATATACGAGTTATAACGAATGCGTTGATGCCGAAAACTTGTATTGCTTCGAAAGGCACGACTCCGTCTATGAAAGCTGCAGTACCGAATCCGGATGCGTGCCCGATGGCCTTTCCGAAGGCTCCACCGCTTCTACGCAGAGTTTTTATTATTGCTCTCCTTTGAGCAATAACTGCGTCAAAGTTCCCCAATCGCCTTTCTTGAGCGAAGAAGCCTGCGAAGAAAGCACCGGTTCCCTGTGCTATCTTCGGAACGATTGCAGTTCCGAGTGTTCCGCGGGAACCACTTTCTCCTGGTGCAATCCCGACGGAGGATGTTCAAGCGGCAATTATCCTTCCAAAGCCGATTGTGAAAAAGACCCCAGCCACACCACTTGTCACGAATCCCAAGGTTTTTCTTGTTCCAGCGTTTGCGGAGCTTCCGGAGGAACGGGATGCGATCTCCCGCCTGATTCCGGCAACGACATCTCGGTTGACCTCGAAGCCGATCCGCAATGCGTTCCCGTAAGATCTGCGAATTACCAATCAAATCTTTCTTGG
>JAKPNH010000007.1 GCA_029548485.1 bacterium | reverse complement strand
GACGCCTGTAGGTCTTGTTGAATTCCTTGAGGCTCGCCCTCACGAATTCTTTCCACAATCTCCGGTTTTCTCGGTCGCCTTTCTGGAGTTTGGCCGTTTCCCGCCGCGCTTCGTCCATCAATTCTTCGTTTGTTTCGGCCTCCTTGTTGAATCTCACGTAAAGTTTCACCAGATAATCGATCGGATCTTTTTTGAGCTCCGACCGGTCGCCCCACTTCTTGAAAGCGTAAAGGAGTCCGCCGAATTGGGTGCCCCAGTCTCCGATATGATTGTCTCCGATCACCCGGTACCCCTGGAAGCGCAGAAGGTTGACGATCGCCTGGCCGATGATCGTACTCCGCAGATGTCCGACGTTCATCGGCTTGGCGATATTCGGAGCCGAATAATCGACGACGATGGTTTTTTTGTATCCTTTTCTCGTCCGGCCGTAATTCTGTTTCTGCCTCAAGATCAGGTTGATTTCGTCTTCGAGCGTCTTATCCGAAAGAGTGAAATTCAAGAATCCTCCGGCGATATCCACCCGGCTGAAAAATCCTTTGGGCGCGAAATGGGTCAGCTGGTTTCTGATCTCCTTTCCGGCCTCGTCCGGAGAAATCTCGCGCATTTTGGCGAACTCGAAAGCGAGATTGGTGGAATAATGGCCGAAATCGGGATTTTCGGGAATGAAAACCTTGACCTCGTCCTCTTTTGTCGCCTCGGACAACAAATTAGCGATTTTTTCAAGCATTATCTATGATTATAGCGTATGGCCGTTTATGTCACCAACCGGAGCGCCAATTTCGAATACGACATCCTCGAGAAGATCGAGGCCGGCTTGGCGCTTCTCGGGTTTGAAGTGAAATCCCTGCGTTCGGGCAAAGCGAGCATCGCCGGAGCCTACGCCACGATCAAAGGAAACGAAGCTTTCCTGATCGGCGCGGAAATCAGCCCTTACCAGACCAAAAACACCCCAAAAAACTACGATCCGGGCCGCACCCGGCAACTGCTCCTGACCAGGGAAGAAATCAAGGAATTAACAGGTAAAATCAAGCAAAGAGGCTTGACGCTCGTGCCCATAAGAATATATAGTAAGGGCCGCACCGTGAAGCTCGAGCTCGGCCTGGGACGGAAAAAAAAGAAATTCGACAAGAGAGAGACCATCAAACGCCGCGAAACCTCGAGAGAAATCGAACGCAGTTTAAAAAAATAAATCCTGTTCTCGGAATCGGGATTTTCATACGGGGATGCCAGGCCTTGACGGACCGATGAATGGAAAATGGCAAGCAAAGCTTGGAAGAAGCTTTTAAATCCTCTTCCAAATTGATAAGTGCCAACTTATTCAGACAACCGGCTTTAGCCTACGCTTAAGCCGGCATCTCGCCGCCGATTCCCAATAGGCGAATCGCGAGGTGTCATACATTGGGATGCGTTCCGCAGACGCTTATAAGCGGAACAAAGGCAATAAGCAAAAGAATTCGTCTTTTTCGCCGGATATAAAGGGCGGATTCTTCTAAAATAATCCGGCTAAGCTTGTAGAGGTTTTTCACGATTCTCTCCGGACGCGAGTTCGATTCTCGCCATCTCCACCACATCCGATAAATAATTGTTTGCTTTCGATAAACATCGGGTTTATTCTCTAAGAAATAAGCACATTCAGAATGGAGGCGGATAGTATGAAACGTCCCATAATCGTTGTCTTCGAGGGGCTTTCCGGCGCTGGAAAATCGACCCAGGCCGCCATGATAGCCGACGTGTTTGGCAAAAAAGGCCTGAAAGTCGCCGTTGATCCCGGAGCCGATCATCCGGCCATCATCGCCATCCAAAACCTGGCCAAAGAGCTTCCTTTTATGAATCGCGAGAGGTCGGTTTTGTATTGGCTTTCATGGACCATCAAAGAAGGAATCATCAAGAGCTATATCGCATCGACGGACGCGGACATCGTAATCATCGATAGGCTGTGGGGAAGCGCCATCGCCTATAACAGCCTCGTCTTCGGGAAGAATCAAGAAATTTGGCAAGAACTGCCAAAGATATCGATCAAGCCCGATAAGACTTTCCTTTTTATCATCTCTAGGGAAACGGGCCTAAAAAGGAAGCAGTCGCCGACGCTCCGCGATCCGAAATTCTTCCAAGAGATAAGGGACCGTTATCTAGCATTGGCGGCCGATTGCGGCTGGGAGATCGTCGATGGCGAAGATCCCGTAGAACGGACAAACGAACGCTTGGTCGCCATATTGACCGCGCTGCTGTATATAGCCCGATGCGAGGAGACGCGGCCATGAAAATAACTATAGTCGGCGCCCCATGTACCGGAAAAACCATCCTCACCAGGGCCCTGACGAACGAACTCTGTTTGCGGGGCTATAACGCCGACATGGTGTCCGAGTATGTCCAAGGCTTTCTCTCGAGATACATCAGGCCATTTAAGACGACCGATCTCTTGGATCAAGTGATGATCTTCAGAGGGCAGCAGGAAAGAGAAAACGACCTGAGCCACAAAGACATCGTCGTCTGCGACTCTTCGACGTTCCTCATCTATACCTATACTCTGTTTCGCAATTTCGCGGCGGAAAGCGAACGGAACAGAATGGTAATCAAAGAGATGAGGAGGGACACATTGCGGGATCTTCCCAGCTACACCAGGGTGCTCTACCTTCCGCCCGTAGTGCCCTATAGGAAGAACTCTTACCGATGGACGACCGTGTCGGAGAATGATCGGAAGGGACTAGACGAAAAACTCCGAGCTTTCTTCACGCTCGAGAATGTTCTTTTTTCCGAAATCACGGCGACCGATATCGAAGAAAGGCTGAACCAATCAATGGAAGCTATCTCCGACATTCTCCCCGCTCTTTAGACAAGAACTTAGCCCTGCTTTACGCAGGGCTTTTCATTTATTAAGTTATTTCAAAAGACGGCAAAACCCTGGCGGCAATACTCCGTTGCGAATTATACTAAGATCGTGCTTCCCGTCTCTTCTTCTCTTGCCGCGCTCGGCCTCAATCCGAAAAACAGCGTCGTTATCGGCTCGGGAATATTGAACGCCCTCGGTCTTCGCCGAAGCCGCGATATCGACGTGGTCGCGACCGAAACGAAATATCGAAAGCTTGCTTCAAACAGCCGTTTCCGCCGGGAGCAAAGCCACGGCCGAGAGATCCTTATCGACGGCTTATGCGAAATCGGCGTCGACTGGACGGTTCTTGGAAAAACCTGGAACTTTAACGACTTAAATGGCCGCTTCATCGTCATCGACAACGTCCGCTACATCACCCTCGAATTTCTGTTTGAAGCCAAATGCGGCTGGATAAAAGATGGAACCGGCCGGCCGAAAGACATCGACGACGTAAAACTGATGGAAGCATATCTTTTGAACATAAGAAACCAGCAATAAAAGTGCGGCTTCCCGAAGCTTGACATATCTTCAATCTATCGGAGAATGGAATCATGATCGAAACAGAAATCAGGGCAAAAGTCGGTGACTTAAGGAAGATCGCGGATAAAATTATAAGTCTGGGAGGAGAGTTTGTCTCCAAAGAGCAACAAATAGACAAGGTTTTCGGACGGCCGGAAGATTTGGACGAAAACCACCAGATTATCGACGGACATTTCAGTAGCCGCATCCGCCAGAAAAGCGGAAAAATATCTTTGGACTTCAAAGAGATCAAAAGGGGCCAAAGCGGAATCGATATCAGCGCTCCGATCAATTCCATCGAGACCGGAGTAAAGCTTTTGACCGCCTTGGGCTTTGAAGAAGCCTTCAGCGTTTCCAAAGCCAGGGAAACGTACAAACTGAAAGATTTTGAAATCTGTCTGGATGACGTGGAAAAACTGGGCAGCTTTATCGAAATAGAATGGGTCGGCAACGGAGAAAACTACGATTCGGCTCTCCAGGAATGCAAATCGTTGTTGGAAGAAATCGACCCTTCGGCCGTACTGGAAAACAAGAAATACGGGGATTTGATGCAGGAATTGATCAATAGTCAAAAATAAGGATCTCGATTAAGGGTTTATTTGATTTAATATAGACAGCCAGCCGAAAATCCGGTACAAGTATTTTGTTCCGTACTTTAAGAAGAGAGGTGCAGAAATGTACGATTATTGGAGTCTGTCGCTTCCGACCGATATAGAAAACTGGCCCCCAGGGCTCCTAGAAAGAAGCATCGATACCGTTTTCGTCAGATTGACCCAAGAACAGGCAACGGCTCTAATAGCGACCAACTCCTATGGCTTAGAGATGAGAGGAGAGAAAGAGCCGGAGGCCGCCGCTGAAGTTTTGGATGAATTGCGGCTGATTCTCTCCAATGTCATCTCCGATCGATTTCCAGACGGAGCGTTTGTCCGTTTGGGCAGCCGGTCGCCCAAGGATTCCTTCGACGGCATAATCCACGGATTCAAATGCCATAACGGCCAAAGGGTGCTGGAACTGCTTAATGACAGCGAGCGCGTCTACGACGATCTTGCGTTGGCGAAACACCACAGCTATCTTCCGGTATTGGCGTTAAGAAAGTGGATCGATATCGCAGATTGGCAGGAATTCAGATCTTTCGTCAAAAATCGTAAACTCGCGGGAATCAGCCAGTACTACTACTATGATTTCTACCCCGGATCCTCCCGCGGATTCCGGAAATCGAAGCCGCTATCCGCGAAGAATGCGGGGCTGTCATTCCTCTTCTTCCGGCCGACGACATGGTTGTCGACTTCTTCGTGTCAGAAGAAAACGGCCGCCTGAAAGCGAAGATGGTCGAAATCAATCCCTTTTTCCGGGATACCGATCCTTGCCTATTCGATTGGGACGAGGATGATTTCGGCGCTTTCGAGTTTCGATACGTTACCGAACCGCCGGAAAAACCGGACTTAACGACCCTCCTCTGCGAGAAAGAAGACAAACCGGATTAAATTCCGGAAAACCGCCCCGGCCAAAAACCGGGGCTTTGCTTTTAAAAAAACCGGTCCCGGCGGCTGGATTCCGGTTTGACGGCCGGACTTTGAAATAGTATATTGAAAAAGCGTTAAAAGGCGTTTTATCCGAAACACGACCATAATTAATCCCAAGATAAACAACCAAATATCCGCTCCGGAACTAAGGGTTGTCGACGAAACCGGAAAAAATCTTGGAGTTTTTCCATTGGCCAAAGCTTTGGAAACGGCGAAAGCCGAAGGAATGGACCTTATCGAAACCGTTCCCGGAGCCAACCCGCCGGTCGCGAAAATAATGAGCTTCGACAAGTTCCGCTACCAACGGGCCAAAGAGCTCAAAAAACAGCGGCAGAGCGAAAGCCTGACCAAAGGACTGAAACAGATAAGGATCGGCGCCAAAACCGCCAAAAACGACCTTTTGACCAAAATCAAAAAAATAGAGGAATTCCTGGACGACGGCTATAAAGTGGAAATATTCTTGAGGCTGCGGGGAAGGGAAAAAGCCAACCCCGACTGGGCGAAAAAGAATCTCGAAGGGATGCTCTCGCTCATCACCGCCGAACACAAGATCACGAGCCCGATAAAATACAGCGGCAACGCCTTCACCGTCCAAATATCAAAGTAATATGAGAAAGACTGTCGGAAAAAGAATCAAAGTCACCAAAACCGGGAAGCTGATGCGCCGCAAAATGGCCCAATCGCATTTCCGCGCCAAAAAAAGCGGCAGCGCCATCAGGGCGAAAAGACCGTCCGTTAAAGTGAGCAAGGTTGATATCAAAACATTCAAGAAATATTTATAAGCCATGAGAGTTAAAAGAGGCGTTGTCGCCCACAAAAAAAGAGAAGCCCGACTGAAAGCCACCAAAGGCTTTCGCTGGGGCAGGAAGTCTAAAGAAAGGGCGGCCAAAGAGGCTTTGCTCCACGCGGGCCAGCACGCTTTCCAGGGACGCAAACAGAAAAAAAGGGATTACCGGGCCCTTTGGAACGCGAAGATCAATGCCGGACTCCGGGAAAACGGATTGAAGTACAGCTCTTTCATCAGTCGGATGAAGAAAGAGCAAGTCAAGCTCGATCGGAAAGTATTGGCGGATCTGGCCGAAAACCATCCCGAAACCTGGAAAAAGCTCGTCGAATCGGTGAAATAAAAAAGTCCCGCGTAAGCGGGATCTTTTATTCTACGAATTCCCGGATTTGGGAGAATTCTTATCCGCGTTCCGTCGCCTAGGCCGAATAAAAGCGTAGGCTTTTCTCAAAAGCTCCTGGCTGTCTTTATAAGGCGACAAAATATAACGGGCGTCGCGGTACAAAAACCAGCCGTAGCCCTCGTGTTCGGAGGAAATCTTTATGTTTTCGTCTTTGGTTTCGGCCAGATAAAAAATGACGATTTTGAAAATCGGTTCCTTGCCTTTGAAAAACCGGTAGCGCTCGTTGATCTTGAACCCTTTTTTGACGTAAAGCTTGGTCCGCGGGATGCCCGTTTCTTCAACCGTTTCCCTGATGGCGGTTTCCAGGCTCTTTTCTTCGGCCTCGATGTGGCCTTTCGGGAAATTCCAATAGCGGCCGCCGTGATAAAGTATCAAAAACTTGGGGCCTTGGTCGGTCTTACGAAAAACTATCAATCCGGCGGATATTTCTCGTTTCATAGATGAGCTTCCGATTTCCAGAAGAAACGGAAGAATGATTCAGTATCCATCAAAAACCGGTTTTTGGCAAATCAGCTGTTTTTCTTCAAAAAACCGAGGGCTTTTTCCATCGGCCAGGCGTTTATGATGTCGGTTTTCTTCGCCCAGCCGCGGCGGGCCTGGGCCAAGCCAAGGTCGAGGAATCTAAAATGGCGGATGCTGTGGCTGTCGGAATCGACGGAAAGCTTTACGCCCATATCGACGGCGAGCCTCACGTATTCGTCTTTCAAATCAAGCCTGTTCGGATAGCTGTCTATTTCGAGAACGGTTCCGGTCGTCTTGGCCGCCTTCATCACCGCCTCCATATCGAGCCGGAGCGGTTCCCTTTCCCCGATAAGCCGGCCGGTCGGGTGGAAAACGATGTCGCTCCATTTGTTCTCCATCGCCCTGATTAATCTTCTCGTTTGTTCTTTCTCCGGCAAATTGAAATGCGAATGGATGGCCACGCCGACGATATCGAGTTTCGAAAGCGCTTCGTCCGGCAGATCCAGGGAGCCGTCTTTCAAAATATCGACTTCCGCTCCCTTCAGAATCCGGAAATCGATTTTCTTTTTTTTGAAACCCTCGTTCAGCCGGTCGATTTCCGCCATCTGCTTCCGAAGCCTTTTTTCGTCGAGGCCGTTCGCCACTTTGAGGCTTTGGGTATGGTCGGTGATGGCGATGTATTCCAAACCGAGGCCGATGGCAGAGGCGGCGTATTCTTCGATCGAGTTTTCTCCGTCGCTCCAATCGGTCTGGACCTGGAGATCGCCTTTCAGTGATCCGTAATCCACGATCTTTGGTATTTTTTTCGCCGCGGCCGCCTGGATCTCGCCAGTATCTTCCCTCATTTCTGGCGGAACGTATTCTAGGCCGAGCGCCTTGTAAATTTCTTCTTCTGCTTTTCCGGCGATCATTTTGTTTCCTTTGAAGAGGCCGTATTCGTTCAGCTTCAATCCTCTTTTGATGGCCAGCTCGCGGAGCCGGATATTGTGCTCTTTGCTCCCGGTGAAATACAAAAGTCCGGCTCCGTAAGATTTCTCTTCCAAAACCCTCAAATCGACGTCCATGCCGTTTTCCGCCTTGACCGAAGACTTGGCCTCTCCCTTGCCCAAGACCCTGATGACCCAGGGCCGGCTCACGAAATGATCCATCACCGGCTTCGGTTTGGAAGAAACGGCCAAGATATCGAGGTCGCCGACGGTTTCTTTCCGGCGCCTGACCGATCCGGCGACATCCAGTTTTTTTATTTCTTTAAGGGTTTTCAGATCCTTGGCCACGGATTCGATCCATTGGAGCTTGTCTCCCAGGACGTAGCGGCCGCGGAACTTCTTGGCGAAAAAAACGCCTTTCAGGATGTTCTCTTCGCTTTTCTTTCCGAATCCGGCGAGCTTGCTTATTTTCCCGGTCGAGGCCGCTTTCTCGAGATCGTCGACGTTCCTGACTCCGAGTTTCTTATAAAGGATCTTTATCTTCCGCGGGCCCAGGCCCTCGATCCTCGTGAGTTCAGACACGTCAACCGGGGTCTTTTTCTTGAGGCTTTCGTAATATTTGATTTTTCCGGTTTTAAGATACTCTTCGATTTTCAAAGCCAGGGATTTTCCCACCCCGGGAATATCTTCCAGGGCCTTCAAGCCGCCTTTTTCGTATATCGAAGCGACGTCTTCCTCGAGCCCGGCGATGACGGCGGATGCCCGGTTGTAAGCCTGGGGCTTGAAAGCCACACCAGCCATTTCGAGATACTCGCCGATCTCTCCGAAAACGCGAGCTATTTCTTCGTTCGTCATTGAATCGTTTTCACCGAATGGTTCCTCATTTCCGGCGAAAATCCTTTTCTTTTCGGACGGGGGAAAACAATATCCGGAATGAGGAAGATAACGATGGCCGCGATCAGAGAAAGGATCGAGGCCACGATAAAAACCGCTTGGTATCCGAAATTGGCGACGATGACGCTTCCGAAATAACCGGAGATCCCCGAGGCGACTCCCAAAAAAGCGTGCTCGATGGACCAGGTGACAGCCGCCTTGTCTTTGTCGATGTGCCTCGAAAATATGCCGGACCAGGAAGGCGCGTAGAAAGCGAAAGCGAGCGCCTGGAAAGCGTGGATTGTGTAAAGCTGGGGAACGGTCTTTACGAAAACATACAAGAAAGAAGAAATGGAAACCAAAACCAGTCCGGCAATCAGGGTGTAAAAATCGTCTTTCTCGCCTTTGATCTTATCGAGCGCCGTCGCGAGCGGCATCTGGGCGATCGATCGGACCAGCCAATAAATGGCGGTGGTCACTCCGACCGTCTCCAGGGTCGCGCCTTGGACCTGACCGGTGACGAAAATGGAAAAAAGCGGGGAAATCATCCCCCAGCCGCTGAAAAGCACCAGATCGGAGATGATGAACGACCTGATGACGCGGTTGATGCGGAATCTCTTGAAAATATTCATAAAATCATTTAATTATATCAAACTTGAATCCGCCCTCTGCGAATCCGACCGCGACCTCGGATCCCCTTTTGATTTCCTCTTTGAGGATTTTTTCGGCAATGGGCGACTTGATGTGTTTGGAAATCGTTTCCCGGAGAGGCCTCGCGCCGAAAGCCGGATCGTATCCGAGTCTCGCGATTTCTTTCACCGCCGCTTCCTCGAAACGCATGGATATGCCTTGGCTTTCGTCCAAAGACTTGGCTAGGGAGCTTAATTGGAGTCCAGCGATCGCTTCCACGTCTTTTTCCGAAAGGGATTTGAAAACGACGATCTCGGAAAAACGGTTCAGAAGCTCGGGCTTGAAATAATCGACCAGCTTCCTTTTAAGCTCGTCGGTAATCATGGCCATGGTTTTACCCTCGTCGATGGAATTCTTGATGAAGGTGGAGTGGGCATTCGAGGTGGCGATGATGATGGTGTTCTCGAAATCGACCACCCGGCCCAGGGCGTCGGTGACGCGGCCGTCGTCGAAAATCTGCAGGAAAAGATTCAAAACGTCCGGATGGGCTTTTTCGAACTCGTCGAGCAAAACCAGGCTGTAGGGTTTTTGCCTCACCGGATCGGTAAGCATTCCGCCCATGTTTCCGCCGCTCGCGCCGATCAACCGGCCGTAGCTCGATTCGTCCTGATACTCGGACATGTCGACCCGGACCATGGCGTCTTCGGAACCGAATTGGATCTCCGAGAGGATCTTGGCGAGTTCGGTCTTGCCGACGCCGGTCGGACCGACGAAAAGAAAAGCGGCGATCGGGCCTCCTTTGCGAGAAAGCCCGCTCCGGTATTCACGGAGTGAGCGGCCGACCGCCGACACGGCCTCGTCTTGGTCGACGAGCCTTTGGTGGATAAGGCTTTCTATGTTCAAAAGCTGCTCGGCTTCTTCTCTGCCGGCTTTCCGCACCGGGATATTGGTCTTCTGCTCGGCGATCTTGACGATCATCTCCGACGTCAATCTTTTCACCTTGTTTTCCAAAGCCCAGGCCCAGGCTTCGTGGAGCAAATCCGAAGCCGAAGAAGGCAAGGGTTTTTCCCGGAAATACTTGCGGCTCAAGGCGACGGCCGTCTTGATGGCGCCGAGGCTGATCATCGTCCGGTTGTTCTTCTCCGACATCAGCATGTCGTAGATGAGAAACCTCACCGCTTCGTCTTCGGATATCTCCTCCACCCTGATCGTCTCGAAAGCGTCCATGAAAGCGCTGTCTTTTTCGACGTATTCGCGGTATTCCTGGGGGCCGGTCGCGCCGATGGTCGGGAAATCGTTGGCGATGATGAGCGGCAGGATGATGTTCGCCGCCGAAAGCTGGCGCTCGCCCGAAGTACGGCTCAGATTGTGGATGTTCGGAATGTATAAGATGATGTTTCCCGCCATCTGGATCTCGTGGAAAATCTGATTGATCCGTCGCTGGAGCTCCGGCTGGTCGGCGTTAGAAACCAGGCTGGAAACGTCCAAGGAAACGAGTCTTTTGTCGAATAAAGCGAGCGGCACTTTGTCGCGCGTGATCATGTAAGCCAGGTGCCCGACGATCGTTTCCTTGCCGACTCCGGGAAGACCCAAAAGGAGCGCGTTCGGCCGGCTGCCGCGACCGAGGACATTCACCATCCGCTGGTAAACCCGCTCGTGTCCGATGAGGAATCCGGTCTGCCCGGCTCGGGCGATATCCGTGAAATCCGTTCCGAACATATCGAGGGTCGGCGTCGGCCTCGAAGTCCAGGAGCGGTTCACCGTGCGATGCCTCACTCCGGACATTTGTCCGGCCAAGCCGCCGATGGTGATGGAAATGCCGCCGGTTTTTCTTTTGAAGACCTTCTTGACGCGGCCGAAGATCAGGGCCTCGTCGAGATCTTCGGAATCGATGCCGAACAAAGCGCAGATTTTCGAGCAATTTTCCGATATCGTGGCGAGCGCCCACATCACGTCGACCGGCATCACGTAATTGCTCACCTCGTCGATCGACTTCTCGAAAGCCCGCATGACGATTTCTTCGATCCTCTTATCGACTTCTTCCCGGGTTTGTTTCGGTTTCGGCTCGCGGGCCAGGTGGTCGTTTATCTTTTGGATCACTTCCGCCGGCTCGACGTCGAGCCTCTCGAAAGCCCAGATGACCTCCGGGAACTCGAAAAGCGACTTGGCGAGCCAGAGATCGTAGTCTCCTGACATAACCTGCTGTTTCCTCAAGGCGTCGGACAAAGCGTCGAGGCTCGATGGCGACAAATAATCGGCGGCGTTGATCCTGCCTTTTTGGGGCAGCCTCGTGAGCTCGCGCCTGCCCGAATCCTGGCGTAGGAAAGAACTCGCGAGATAAAGCGCGAGGATTATGCCCGGCCAGAAAAGCTCAGGCACCTTGGACAGAATGAAAATGAAAGCGGCCGCGGAAAAAACCAAAGTGGCCGCGAAACGAAACACCTTGACCAGGCTCTGGCCGATGACGCTAAGCCGCAAGAATGGCTCGTTAAAATATGTCTGTCTTGATTCCATAGGCTTCTAAAGTTTTATAAACCAACCACAAGGGAACGGCCGCCCAAGCGAGATAAACGACCGCGGCGAACACGATGACGAAAGAGTAGACGATAACCGCAAAAACGATCCTTATTGTCCTCACCACAAAGCCGACAAGGTATCCGAGAACGTTTCTCTCCTGGTAAAGGGGGTGGAGCCAGTAGCGGGCCGTCACCTTCAAGGCGAGCGACCGATCGAGCCATTCGAGGAATTTGACGGTCCAATCGGCGAGAAGATAAAAAGACGAAATATACCAATGCCTCAAAAAATCCCCGATCCTTACGAAAAACAGCCGGACAAAATAGAAAATCCAATCCATGTTTATGGTTTCAGTATACCCCGAAAACTCCGCCGAGGCTAAAAAAGCGAGTTTACCCTTTCCTCTTTGAAGATCTTGATTTTACCGTATTCGCCGTCGTATCCGGGAGCGATTTCCACTTCGCCCCGCCTCACTTTCATGATGCCTTCGGCTATCTTCGAATCGATGGCGGAAAAAAGCTCGGCTTCGGATTTGTCCATCAAAATCTCGAGCTCGGGAGCAACAACGGAAACGATCCGCTCGTATTCTTCTTTCACTTTTTTGGAAGACGTGCCCACTCCGTAAGCTTCGGCGATGATTTCGTCGAGCGGTATCAGGCTCTTGTAGGGCACCTTTTTTTCGTCGACGTATCCGTTCGGCCTATCGGCCAGCTTGTGAACGCGGTTCAAAACGCCGATGGTCAGAGGCTTGCTGCAGACCGGACATTTGCCGCCGAGCTTCAGCGTTTCTTCCGGAGACAAAGAAACTCCGCAATTCCGATGGCCGTCGAAATGGTATTTCCCCTCTTCCGGAAAAAACTCGATGGTCGCCAAGAATTTGGATCTGTCGCGGTTTTTAATGGCTTCCATGATCCCCTTTATAAGAAAGATCGGTGTCGAAAACATTGGCCTCCCGGCCGAGGCGTTGGAGAGAATGCGAATCCGAATTGGAAATCAAAGAAATATTATCTAAGTTGGAAAGCCTCCAGTTCATGGCCGGATCGCTCGAGAGTCCGGTTTCGATGGCGAAAATGTTCTTGGTCTCTTCGCCGAAAGTTTCTTCGAGCGAATCGAATCCAGACATGGATCCGAAAACCGAAAACCAGGGTGTCCAGGCGTGGGCCGGAACAAAAGCCGCCTCGGGGTTCACACCCAAGACTATTTTCAAAAGCTCTTCGGAGTCGAGCCCGATTATCGGGCGGCCGTCGGAAATGAGGTTCGCCCCGCGCCTGACCAGATTCTCGTTTATTTTCCGGACCGTTCCCATGTCCGGAGCGAAAACCAAGTTATGGACCCGGCGGGTGGCTCCGCCCCTCGAATAGATGCTCGAGATTTCGGTCGTTAGCAAAAACCTGGTTCCGCTGTCTCCGGACTTCAATCTGAAAAGCCCGGGCTCGGCCGGAACAAGAAGGCTTTCGATGTCGGCAAACCAGCGGGGATGGGTGAAATCGCCCGTGCCGATGACCTTGAGGCCTTTTTTCTTTCCCCAGACGTCGAGGTTGTCCAAAGTCATGTCCCGCGAAACCGCCCGGGAAAAAGAAGAATGTATATGTAAATCCGCTATGAATCGCATTTGTTTAACGGCTTTTCAAAAGCTCGATGTCTTTTTCTTTGACCGCCGCCAACTTGCGGCAGGATTTGTCTTCTCCGAGTATTTTACCCAGATATTCTCCGCCGAGGAAATAGGGCGAAATGACGTAATCGGCGCCGCGGTCGTACAAGGCTTTGGCGTCGGCGTCGCTCTCCGCCCTCAAGATTACCTGGGCCTTGGGGTTGCTCCGATGGGCCGTCTCGAGGACCACGATGTTGTCTTCGAACAAAGGGGCGGTCGAGATGACGAGCCTCGCATTCTGGAATCCGGCCGCTTCCCGCACGTCGTCCTCGGCGATGTCTCCGTAAATGACCCTGAGCCCCCGGCTTTTAAGGGAATTGACGATCTGCGGATCGAAATCGATGACCACGAAATCCTCGCCGATGTCGATCAAGGACTTGACGATGTTTTCTCCCAGGCGATGGCCGCCGATCAGAATGATGTGGTCTTTGTATCCTTCGACAGGCCCCGCGACCGCGGATTCGCGGACTTTCCTGAATTCCAACGCTTTCAAGGGTTTTTTGAACAAAGCGTAAAGTTTTTCTCCGTGCATCACGTAATAGGACGAACCGATGATGGTGACGACGGCGACGATCACCATGACGCTCACGTCGTTCTGGCTGAGGTGCCCGAGCTCGAATCCTTTCATCGCCACCACCAGGCTGAACTCGGAAATTTGGGCGGCGGTCAAGCCCACGAAAAAGGCCGTTCGGCTTTTGTAGCCGAGAGCCGAAACAACGAACATGGAGATGATCGGACAAACAACGAGGACAAAAGCGGAAAAGATCCCGGCTCGCCAGAGGATTTCTCCGTTCAAGCTCAGATTCATCTGGCTGCCGAGCCAAACGAAGAAAAGGAGAACGAAGAGATCCCTTATCCAGCGGATTTTCCCGGAGATCCCGTAGCGTTCGGCCGAACTGGCGAGGCTAAGTCCGGCCAAGAACCCCCCGACGACGATTCCGAGGCCGATCGCCGGCAGATCCATCAGGGCGGCGATGCCCAAACCCCAAGCCAAACTGAAAAGGAAAAGCGTCTCGCTTTTGGCGCCGAAATAATCCAAGACTTTGGGCATGAACCTGGAAAGGAGAATTGTCCCTATAAAAAGAGCCGCGCCCTTCAAAATGGTGATGGCGAAATCTCCGCCGAAGCTCGTTCCAGACGAAGCCCCCACTCCCTCGAGGAAAATGATCATGAGAATGGCCAGAAAATCCTCGAAGATCATGCAGCCGACGACCAGCCGGCCGTAAAGGCTGTTCAAATCTTTCTTCTCAGAAAGGAGCTTGACGATGATGATGGTCGAAGAAAAAGACAGGCTGAAGGCGATATAAATCGCCGGAATCGTGCCGAATCCGATGAATCGGCTCACGAAAAATCCCAGAATGACCACGAAAATGGTCTGCAGGGTTCCAAGAAGGATGATGTCTTTCCCGAGATGCCTGATCTTCTCCAGGTTCATCTCGAGCCCCACCATGAATAGCAGGAAGGCGATGCCGATCGAAGCGAGGGAGGAAATGACGTCGAGCGATCCGGGGCTGACGAACCCGAAAATGCCGATGATCGCTCCGGCCAGGATATATCCCAAAACCGAAGGCTGTTTCAAAAGCGTCATCAGAATCCCCAAGAGCGAAGCGAGGACGATCGCCAAAACTATTTCCGTAAAAAGCATAGGTTAAGTATAGATAAGAAAGATAATTTAGGGAACACGATTTGTGCCTCGGGAGGGAATCGAACCTTCATCGCAGGCTTCGGAGGCCCGCATTCTATCCATTGAACTACCGAGGCGGAACAAGAGGATTATACGGTGAGTTTGGAAAACCGGCAATTCAAATCGTTCTTTTGAAGATCTCGTACAAAGCTCCGACGACGAACGCGAAAACGATCAACCGATTCAGCCAGAATCTCTTGGATTTCAACTTCTCCCACATCAAAATGACGATCGCGCTTTCGAGGGCGATGAAAACCCCGCCGGCCACGGAAATCAGGCTGACGAGGTCGCGGCTCGCCGCAAAATAAATCGCGATCGGCGCAACGACCACTGCGGCCAAAGCCGCATTTCCGCGGAGACGGAAATCTTTTTCCAAAACCATTTTCAATTCGAGGCCGAGGAAAACATAGGAGGTGAAAACGGCGATCAGGCCGAGCCCGGCGACGAGAAGCTTCAGATAACCCGGCAAAAGAGCCAAATCGATCATGATGTCCCTTGCCGGAGCGCCGGCGGTGATTCCCAGCATGCCGACGATGAACAAAAGGTAGACCGCGGCCGCGCCTAAAGTCCCCCAAACAATCGCTTTTTTCATTTTTCTGATATCCAGTCGGTTTGCCTCGAAATAATCCTCGATCGAGGCGATGGCTCCGCGTCCGCTCAAAGAAAAAAGAAAAGGCCCGATCGGCAAAAGCCAGAGTGCAATGTCGCCTCTTGGCCAGAGAGGAACGCTTCGCCAAAAACCGGCGCCGGTTTTCAATCCGAAGAAGGCCACCGTTCCCGCGAGTAAAACCATGAAAAGCGTCAGCAGGTTGTTAAGCCCGGCGATTCCTTTGATCCCTAGGGCGATGCCCGCGCTTCCCAAAACCCAAAACAAAATCACGGAGACAGAAAAGCCGGGAAACATCAGCTTCGCGAAACCTTCGGCGAGAATCAAATAGATCGTCAGGGCGAGGGTCGTGCCCGCGACCAGAGAAACCGCTCCGATCAAGAATCCCTTTCGGCCCAGATAATGCCGGCTCTGGCTCGCGAAACGGCGACCGGACTTGTCCGCGATGACGATGTCTCCGTAGAAAACGTGGATCAAAGACATGACTCCGGTGAACGCCAAAAGATAAAAAAGCCCGGCCAAAATGCCGGAACGGCTCGTCACGTACGGCAAAGAAAACATGCCGGCGCCGATAATCAAGGACGCAAGCATGCACGCCGGAACGACGATTTCCTTATACGATCTTGAAAACTTCATCGCCCTCGCGCGCTTCCCTGCCGATTTTGATCCCGACTTCTTCGCCTTTGCTCGCCGAATCGATCGCCCGGTGGTCTATCTGCATCGAAGTGTTCTCTTCGGAAAAGTCCGTTGTTTTTCCGAGAATCCTGATCTTGTCGCCTATTTTCAATCCGTCGGAAAGCTTGATGATGGCCACGCCGAGTTTGTCGTAATAATGGGTGACCACGCCCACTGGTTTTTCCATTTGTGAAATTGAGTTCCGACCTTTATGCGTCTATCTTATGCCGTTTTCCTCTTCCAGCTTGGAGACGATGGCGATAAGCTTGTCGAGCAGGGTTTTCGGGTCAGAATCGTAAACGATGCGGTCTTTCATCTCTTCCCCGCGGAAGGATTTTTCGATGATGGTCTTGATGGCTTCGTCCGTCACCCATTCTCCCTCCAAGATGCCGATCGGCTTCTTGTCCTCGAAGGCGATGGTGAATTCGTTCAACGTTCCCATACGGCCGCAGCCGACGACGACGGCGTCGGACATCCGCGTCAGCAAAAGGTTGCGGCCGGAATACCCGTGGCCGGTGTACATGATGATGTCGTGATAATCGACCGGCAGCTTGAAAACCTTTATGTGCTCCTGCTTTGATCCGGCCGGAGAAACTCCGACAACGGTTCCTCCCTCGAGCTTGGCGCCTTTGGCCGCCCAGAAAGGAAAGCCGGTGGTGGCGCCGTCGACGAGGACCGCGCCGTGCCTGATTATTTCCCGGCCGAGTTCTTCGGCCTGCTCAAAAGCCTTATCCCCGCAATGGGAGGTTTCGGCCGCTCCGGAAACGCAGATTTTGTATTTAAGTATCGGCTCGGGCATGTTGTTCTTTTTGTTTTCTTTATAATATCACACTCTCGCCTTTGCTCGGCACCTCCGTCGGAACCGCCAACTGATCCGCGGCCATGGAAGCGAACTTGACGCTCGCTTCCGCTTCGCCGTGGACGACGAATATCTTTTTGAGGCTGTCTTTCATCGGCCGAAGCCACTTCAGCAATCCTTCCTGGTCGGCGTGAGAAGAATAGCCGTCGATCGAAAGCACCCGGCAGCGCACCGGCACTTCCTCACCCATGATCCTCACTTTTTTCTCGCCGTCCAAAATGGCCCTTCCGACCGATCCCTTCACCTGGTAGCCGATAAAAAGGATGGTGCTGTTTTTGTCCGGAAGATAACGAAGCTCGTGGTGGATGATGCGGCCGCCCTGCGACATGCCGGAACCGGCGATGATCACCTTGGGCATGGGAACGTCGTTGATCATCTTCGATTCTTCGGTGGTCAAAGTGGTCTGCAATCCCGGAAAATCGAAAATGGCGTCTCCGCCGCGGAGCTTTGCCAAAGATTCGGCGTCGAAATACTCGGGGTTCAAGGAATACTTCTTGTAGATCGTCGTCAGCTTGATGGCGAGCGGGCTGTCGATGAAAATCGGCACCGGAGGAATCCGGCCTTCGGAAACGAGAGAGTTGATTTCGTAAAGGAGCTCCTGGGTGCGCTCCAAGGCGAAAGTCGGAATCATCAGGGCGCCTTTGGATTTGACCGTGTCTTCGATGGCATTCTCGAGCAGATCCTGTCTCGTCTCGAGGTCCTGGTGCCGCCGGTCGCCGTAAGTCGATTCGACCAAAACGTAATCCGCTTCGTTCACCAGCTCCGTGTCTTTGACGAGCGGCGCCGGGACGTTGCCGAGGTCTCCGGAAAAAACGACTTTCTTTTTGACGGCGCCGGATTCGACAACGCCATCGTCGTTTTTTTTCGGTTCCGTGGCCGAGACGACGGCGAAACTCGATCCCATGATGTGCCCGGCGTCGTAGAGCTCGATCTCGAAATCTTTGATTTTTTTGATCTCGTGATAGCGGATGGATGTCCAAAAGCTCAATGCCTTTTCCACGTCGTCCAGGTTGTAGAGTGGCTCTTTTCCTTTTCCTTCGGCTTCGTTCCTCAAGAGCTGCTCGGAATCGAGCAGCAATTCCTCGGCGAAGTCTTTTCCCGGAGGCGTGGAAATGATCGGGCCCCTGAACCCGCTTTTGACGAGACGCGGCAAACGGCCGATGTGATCGATGTGGCTGTGGGTGGCGACGACGGCGTCGATTTCCTTCGGGTCGAACGGGAACGGCTTGAAATTGGAATCTTCGCAATAACTGCCGCCCTGTTCCAAGCCGCAGTCGATCAATATTTTGGCCGGCTTTTTATCTGGATCGAGCGGCTCGCTCTCCAAAAGATAACTTGAGCCGGTCAGGTTTCCGATTCCGCCTAAAAAAGTAAGTTTCATACATAGATTATATCCCAAAGGTTTTATCGAAGAAAAATGTTCTGGACAAAAGATGATAAATGTGTTATTATTAAAATATAGATGATCTTCAAAAGGAGGAGAGGCGATTGCCTTGCGAAGTCACAAAGGTCAGCAAGGGGAGGGTGTCGGTTTCGACACCCGAAGGAGTGGAGCTTACTTTTTATCTCGATCCTAAGACAAAGAAACCTTCTCTGCTTTCAAGAATCAATCACTTCGGAGGCAGCACTTGGGTCGAAGGCGGTAGCTTCTCCGAAGCCGTCCGCATGGCTGCCGGAATTTTCCGCGATCCGCGGAAAGCCGAAGCTCTGCGGAACTCGTAGGGGGCGACGATGCGCGCGCCCCTTTTTATTTCACTTTTTTGAGCGCTTCTTTCAGCCTCTCGGCCGAAGTTTTGAGGCTCGGATTTATTTTCACCACTGCCTCCTTGGCGTCTTTCGATTTGTAACCGAGCTCCAAAAGCGCCTGATAAACGTCTTCGTCCCAGGCAGCCGATTTTTTCCCGGATTCGGGAACGAAAATCTTGTCTTTGAGTTCGGTGATCAGTCTTTCGGCGGTTTTCTTTCCGATGCCGATCGATTTTACGAGAATATCCCTGTTCCCGTCGGCGATGGCGGATTTCAAGTCTCCGACAGGCGCCAGGTTCAATATCCCCAGAGCGGTTTTCGGGCCGACTCCGGAAACCGTATTCAAAACCCCGAAGAAATCCCTTTCTTCTTTGTACAAGAACCCGTAGAGGTCGAACCCTTCGTCTTTTTTTATCCTAAGCTCGGTGTAGAGCTTGATTTCTTTTCCGATCTCGGGAAGTTTGTTCTCGGACGAAGCTGGAAAAAAAGCTTTATACCCCATTCCGGAGGTTTCCACGACCACGTATCCCGATCCCTTTCCCGCCAGTTTGCCTTTTAAGCTGTAAATCATATACTTTGATTATATGACGAACGAGGATTTAGAAAAATTCGAGAAGAGGTTGCTTCAGGAAGAGGCCGAAGTCGAGGCCAAGCTCAAGGCCACGCCGGACATCATCGAATTCGGCGATTCGCAGGACGAGGATACCGAAGAAGCCGACGAGTCTGCCGCGGCCGACCTCCAGGCGAGCAAACAGGACATCCTTCTCCACAAGCTCGACGATATCCGCTCGGCTTTGAACAAAATAAAAGACGGGGTTTACGGAAAATGCGAAATCGGCGGAGAAGATATCGAGACGGAAATACTCGAATTGAACCCGTCGGCGCGCTATTGCCGGAAACACAACAAGTCCGAAAGCTGATTCTCCGCCAAGCCTGTGAGGAAGACAATGAAGGCCGACTCGACGTCGGCCTTCATATTGAAAACGCCGGCTGTTTAGCCGGCGGAAATCGTCTATTCGTTCAGTTTGCGGCCGTGGCCAAGTCGCTTTCCAAAGGCTCGGCTCCGGGAACCACGAGCTTCACGCCCTCGGTCAAGATTTTCCCTTTGTTGAAAGCGTAAATCTGCTGGGCCGGCACATGGTAGACATCGGCGATCGATTCCACGGATTCGCCGGAACGGATTTCGTGAAGCACTCCGGAAACCGGAAGAATGACGAGGTTCATGTTGGTTTTGATCGTCCGATTGGTCAGACTGTTCGCCCAGACGATCGTATCGATCGAAATATTGAACTTTTTAGCGATGGAAGTAAGGCTGTCTCTGGAGAGAACCTTGTAAACGAGGGTCTCGGTTCTCGCTTCCGGGTCGTCTTCGACCGTTTCCGAAGCTTCGAATAAAGCACCTTCCATGATCCGCTCCCGGTTCAGCCCGTCGGAAATCACCTCCGCCTGGGACACGATTTCCGAAGAAGCGGCGAGCGAGCCGTCCTGGCGCAGACCGAAGAGGACCGATCCCAAAGCCGAGTTTTCGGCCATGAACTGCGATAGCTTTTTGGCTTCGCTTTTTGCTAAAATACTCTGGCCAAAACCCGCAAAAAATATGGCGAGTCCTATAACCGCCAGGAGAACATATCTCGATTTGTGGGTCAAATTACTAATATGCCCATCATACCACAAAACCTGAACGATCGCCAGTTAGAAGCGGCCACTGCCGGCGACGGACCGCTTCTCATCACCGCCGGCGCCGGATCCGGCAAGACCAAAACCCTGACCCAAAGGCTGGCTTTTCTGCTCGAAAAAGGCGTTCCGGCCGAGCAGATCGTCGCCATCACCTTCACGAACAAAGCGGCCGAGGAAATCAAAAGACGGGTTTACCCGGAGATAAAATCCCGCGGCCTGCCGTTCCTCGGCACTTTCCATTCGCTCGGCGCGAAAATCCTGCGGCAGGAGCCGTCTTTCGGGCGGACCCGGGGTTATGTCATTTTCGACGACGATGATTCCTCGAGGCTAGTCAAAAACATCATCAAATCTCTCGATCTCGACAAAGAAAGGTTTCCCGGAGCGAGTTTTGTGGGAAAAATCTCCAAAATCAAAAGCGAGCTTTTGCAGCCGGAAGACTTGGGAGACGATCTGGCTTTGAAGATATTCGAAAAATACGAAGCCGGGCTGGCCGAAGAAAACGCTTTTGACTTCGACGACCTCATCGAAAAAACCGTCAGGCTTTTCCGCGAATCTCCCGACGTTCTCCGGGAATACCGGCGCAGATTCAGGCATATCCTTGTCGACGAATACCAAGACATCAACCAGAGCCAGTACGAACTGGTGCGCTTGCTCGCTTCCGAACACCGTAATTTGAGCGTCGTCGGCGACGACTGCCAAAGCATCTACAGCTTCCGGGGGTCGGACTTCCGGAATTTTCTCAATTTCGAGAAAGACTGGCCCGAAGCCAAGATCGTCACTCTGGATCAGAATTACCGCTCCACCAAAAACATCATCGCCGCGGCCGGCGGAGTCATCGGCCACAACACGCTCCAGCGGCCGAAGAACCTTTGGACCGAAAACCCCGAAGGAGATTTGGTTCATGTCTTCGGAGCCTACAACGCTGAAGACGAAGCCGAATGGCTTTCGGAAAAGATAATCGGCTTGGGGAACTACGAGAATACGGCCGTGCTTTTTCGCACCAACGCCCAGTCGCGGCCGATCGAGCAATATTTCATCTATAACCAAATCCCTTACCAGATCTACGGCGGGCTGAAATTCTACGAAAGGAAAGAGATCAAAGACATCGTCGCCTGTTTAAGATACGGATTCAACCCGAAAGACTCGATCAGCCGCGAACGCATCGAAACGTCTTTCAATAGAAAGCCGGCAGCCGAGCTTGTCGAACGGCTTCCGGAAATGGCCGTTTCGCTTTCTCCGGCCGAGCTCATCGGCTTCGTTCTCCAGACGACCGACTATCCGGTGTTTCTCGCGACCAAGTTCAAAAACTCCGAAGAACGGATGGAGAACATCGGCGAGTTGGTCAATTTCGCGGCCGGATCGAACTCTCTCGAGGAATTGCTCGAAAAAGTCTCGCTTTTCCAGGCGACCGACGAGATGAAAGCAACCGGCGAACGTCCCGGAGTCAAAATGATGACCATCCACCTTTCCAAAGGACTCGAATTCCAGAACGTCTTCGTTTGCGGAGCGAACGAAGGCATCTTGCCGCACCAACGTTCGCTCGTTTCCCAAGACGAGCTCGAAGAAGAGCGCCGGCTCATGTACGTGGCCATGACCCGGGCCAAAGAAAAACTGTTCTTGAGTTTTTTCAGCTTTCCCTCGCGGTTTCTCTACGAAATCCCGCCGGAGCTCGTCGAGTTCGACGGCATTAAGCCCGAAACCGACGAGGATACGATATACTTGGATTGATGAGGCGCCTCGGCCAGCATTTCTTGAAAAACCAGGAGGTTCTCCGGAAGATCGCCTCGGCTTTGGAAATCTCCGAAGCCGACACGGTTATCGAAATCGGTCCGGGCCACGGAGAACTGACCAGGCATATTCTGGACCGAAAGCCGCAAAGGTTGATCGCGATCGAAAAAGACAAGGGTTTGGCGATTAAATTGGCGCACTCTTTTCCGAACCTGGAAGTGGTTCTCGGCGATGCCTTGGAAGAACTACCTTCGATCGCTAATGATTTGGAAGGCGACTACAAGCTCTGCGGCAACATTCCTTATTACATCAGCGGCTATCTTTTCCGGACAATCGAAAACCTTCCGAAAAAACCGACGCTTTCGGTCTTTACCGTCCAAAAAGAAGTGGCCGAAAGAATCGCGGCCGAGCCTCCGAAAATGAATTTGCTCGCGGCGAGCGTCCGCTTCTGGGCCGAGCCGAAAATCGTCTCTTTCGTCTCCAAAAAGGATTTTTCTCCGTCGCCGAAAGTGGATTCAGCGGTCATTCTCCTGAAAACCCGTCCGGCCGGATCGCCGGCCGATCGGGAAAACTATTATCCGTTCGTAAAGGCGCTTTTCAAGCAACCGAGAAAAACCGTTTTGAACAACCTTTCTTCTCTTGAAACCGACAAAGAAAAACTCAAGGAAAAACTGGAAAAACAAGGAATCGATCCTTCTTTGCGGGGCCAGGACCTTTCTTTTAGCCAGATTCTCGAGCTTAGCCGTGTTTTCGCGGAGTAAAAATGGTATTATTTCAATAATGCGCAAATATTTTCTCTTGATCGCGGTTGTTTTGTCGGTTGCGGTCATTACCGGAAAAGCAAAGGCGGCTTGTTTCCCTCCTGGGCAGAGTTGCGATCCCCGAGATTCGAGCTCTTGTTCTGTCGGCAATTATTGCTCTCCTACCTCTTCAACAACGGGCACTTGTTATTCGGCGAGCGGTCCGATCGGAGAGCCCCAGTGCTGCCAAGTGGGCATGGCGAGAGAATGCCCTACCGGCTACGCTTGCGTCGCCGCCTATGCCGGCTATGATTCCGGCCAATGCTACATCGCCGAGGAAGCGGAAAGATATATCGAACAGCAACAAGCCGAATTGGGTCTTGCCGGATCAGCACAAGGAGAATCGTGCGGCCGATTAAGCGAAACAGACGAAGAGGGCAACGAACGGACATATTTCCAATCTTGCCGAAGTCCGCTGACTTGCGCTTACTTTCCCGATTCTACCCAAGGCGTTTGTGAATCAACGGAAGAATCGGGCTGTTTGCTGCCGCTTCTAAGCCTCAATATCTTCGGCACGATCGCCTGCTTTCTCACCAGCATAGTCGGCGGCATCGTGAAAGTGTTTGTTCAACTATCCGTCCAACTGATGTCCGGAGCGATCGCCTTGAACGAAACCATTTACGGACCGGCTAGCCTGGCCAAAGTGGGTTTCGACGTCGTACTCCAATTCGTCAATATATTTTTCGTGTTCGGAGTACTCATCATCGGTTTCGCTACCATGCTAAAACCGGTCTTCCCCAACTTCAACCTCCTGAACAAAATCGGGAAGGAAAGGCTGCCTCAATTCCTTCTCGCTTTCTTCCTCGTCAACTTCGCTTTCGCTTTGGCCGGAATGTTCATCAGTATTTCCGACGACATCACCAGGTCTTTGAGCCAAATGGTTTCTTCGTCAAACGCCTGGAGATATTTTGGGACGATTCCCACCATGAAAGGATTTTTATTGGGGAATATAGAAGGCGCTTTACAATTGATCTTCGTGCCGCTTTTGACCGCTCTTGTCGGCGTCGGCATGATTCTCACGATGCTGGCCATCGCCATCATGTTTTTCATCCGTTGGGCATACCTGACTTTTCTCGTCATTATTTCGCCTTTCGTGATTTTCATGGAGGTTTTTCCGGTCGTCACCTTCAAGAACCTCGGTTCGTTCAAGAATTGGAGCGAACAGTTCGTCCGCTGGCTGCTTTTTGCGCCGGTGATGACGTTTTTCATTTATATCATCCTAAGTTTGAGCTCCGCCGGGCTCGACGGCACTGCCAGTACGGTTTTTGGAGCCTCTCTCGGGTTATCCGTCGGCAGATTGGTTCTTCAATTGATTCTGCTTATCATCGGATTGCAATGGGCTAACAGCCTTAGCTTGGGCGGAGGAAAAGCTGTCTTGGGAAGGGCGGACAAAGCGTTGAACGCGGCCAAGAAGTGGACCACCCAAACTTTATCCGAAAGACTCTACAGACAGCCTTTGGCCGCCGTAAGAAGAGAGGCCACCCAGGTTGCGCAAGAACGGCTTAAAGGGCCTACCAGCAAAGAAAACGTTGCCAGACTTTTGTCGAGCGAGAGCCCCGTTGACCGCCTGAAAGGAACCACTCTCGCCAGAATCTCCGGAGGCGTCAAGAAACAGCAAGAAGCCGTCGGCAAACAGACAATCGATGCTTATAAAGCGGAGTTCCAAGGACTGTCCGACGAGAATATCGCCAGCCTCATTCCGAGACTGAGCGGAGCTCGGCTGGCCGTCGCCGTTAACAGAATTGTCGGCAAGAAAGAATTTTCCAAGGTTCAAGCTCCGGCCGCCAAGCTGTTGAATCCCGACTTCATCAGGACGTACAAAGGACTGGGTTTCAAAGACGACGATCTCTTCAAACGGCTCGGGTTGAACGTAGATATTTACGAGGCTCTGAGGGCTTCTCCCGCCGACCCCGAAACGATCAGGACGAATATATCCAAGTTTGTCGACAAGCTCTCTCCCAAAGACGCGAGGCAGATGCTCGTCGGCTCCATTTTCGTTGATCTCCAAGATCCAAAAGCGGTCGGGAAAGCCGTGATTCCCGACCCGCAATCCTTAAGCGCCATTCAAGAAAATCTCGTTTTGGAGATGTACAAGAAAAATCCCAATCTTTTGAAAGAACTCATGAAAGCCGAAGGAGTGAACACGAGCAATCTCTTGAGCATCACCGGCGCGGCGAAGAGAGCGGCCGAAACGCTTCTCGAGACACAAGATCTGCAGCTATCCGCCAGGCTTAGGTCTTTCGCCGAAAGCAGCGAAAGAAAGTTCTATCGGGAAGGAACGGAGACGGCCGCGAAAGAGGAGGAGAAAAAAGAACCCGAACAAAAATCGGAAAAGCCGGAAGAGGGAAACAAGAAATAATCATGGCCAAAGCATGGGAGAATCTTCCTATCGAAATAAAAGAAGTCCTGCTTAGCGATGAATATACCGGCCTACTCGAATCTCTAAAAGCTTCTTTCAATTTAAACGAAGCCCAAGCGAACGTCGTCGAAGAAACGAGCGACGATGTTTTGTGGGGAGACGTTTCCCGCAGCGATTTTCCGAATATTTTGAGACAAAAACTCCCCGAATTGAACGAGAATGCCTTGAACCAGATCGCTTCCCAATTGAACGACAAGGTGTTTTCCGCGATCGCTCCTTTCATAGTTCCCGGAACCGCCCCGAACGCCGATGTCCAGGAGACGCAAACACCACCCCCTACTCCCGCGGCCGCAAACATTCCTCCGGCCGCCGATACTCCGCAGCCTGTTGCCGCGCCGCCGGCTCCGATCCCCCCTGCTCCGGAACCCGCAGCCCAAACTCCGGCTTCGACTCCTTATATTCTCCACCAAGAAGCGGCTTTCAAGACGCTTTCGGAAGAACACAACATCAATTACGAACCGATCAAACGGGCTTTTTTCAGTTCGAGCCAGCCCTCGACTCCGACTTTCAAAGAGCCGACCGGTCCGGCCAAGATCCAATTCAGCGGGCAAAAACCGGAAACCCCGGCTGCTCCGAAAAAACCTGAAGCCGCCAGAACCGAGGCTTTTGTCCCGAAAATCGTGCATTATTCGACACTCATGACGCCCTTGAGTCCTTTCGGAAACAGCCGAGAACCGATCAATCCGCAACCGACGATCGCACCTGAACCACCGGCTCCGGTCGCTCCGCCTGCGGCAACACCCGAACCCAAGGTCCCGCAAACCAAATTCAACGACGAGATCATCGAAGAAGTGGCCAAATCCGCGGCTTCTCCGGAAAACAAAAAAATAGACTTAAAAGACCTTCCTTTGTAGAATTAACTAAGTCCTTCTTCGATCAGAAAGGCTTTAACGATGCAATTTTTAGTTCCGCAATTTGTTTCCATCGAGAACCGCATCATCGGTCCCCTGACCTTGAACCAGTTTATATATCTGGCTATTCCGGCGGCCATTTCCTATTTCTTGTATTTCCCGCTCGCCAACTGGCTTTGGATAGTCATCGCCGGAATCTTGATGGGAATCGGCAGCGCTCTCGCTTTTGCCAAAATCAACACCCGGCCGCTTCCCGCGGTGATCAAGGCCGCCGCCTATTACCTTATCCGACCAAAGGCCTACGTCTGGCCGGCCTATTCCGAAGAAAAACTCGTCGCCGTCACCACTATCAGAGCTCCGGCCAGACCGTCTTTGACCACGCTTTTCGAACGCATCACGACGAGCATTTCTCCGGTGCCCAAGCGGGAAATGTCTTTTGAAGCGGACTTCATCAGGAACCAAAACGAATGGCGGCAAAGATACGCCATCATCCAAAAAATAACCGGCGAAAAAGAATCAGTCCGCCGGATCGATTACAGATAATCCATGGCCAGGGAAACCAGAAACATCTCTTCGGAAAGCGTTTTGCCGGTCAAAAAGATCGAAGGCAATTCGGTTTTCCTTAAAGACGGCGGACTCCGCAAGGTCATCATGGTGAACGGAGTCAATTTCGATTTGAAATCGAGCGAGGAGCAGCAGATGATCCTCGCCGCTTTCGCCGATATGCTTAATTCGCTCGATTATCCGATCGAGATCAGCGTTTCCTCGAGAAAGTTTTTCATCGACGACTACCTTAACCGCTTGAAAGAAAGAGAAGACCAGGAGAAAAACGAGATGATGCGGAACCAGATCGCCATCTACCGGGAATTCATCGAGGCTTTCGTTTCCGAAAACGCCGTCATGAAAAAAGGATTCTTCATCACCATCCCCCACGAAATCATCAGCCTGCCGGAAATAGGAAAAAGACAAGAGCCCGGGAGCCAGACCGAACCAAAGGCCGTCCGCGAAGCTGAAGAAAAATTGAATCTCAAAGTCGAACAGATCATCAGGGGGCTCCATCGTATCGGGCTCCGGGGCATTGTCCTCGAAGAAGCCGAACTCCAAGAGCTCTTTTACGGCGCTTTCAATCCGGGAGAAAAATTGAATCCGGCCGAAGCCCAGAAATTCATCGGCCCCCGGAGATTTGAGATCTCCCCGAGTTCGCTCAAAGTGAACAATCTTGTGGCGAAGACCCTCTTCATCTCCGGTTATCCGCGCTATCTCGCGAGCGGCTGGATGTCGGACATCATCAACCTCGCCGAATTGGCCGACATCTCCATCCATATTTCTCCGACCGAGACCCGAGACGTCCTGCGGCAGCTCCGCAACCGCTCGGCCCAAGTCCAGGTGCAGATAATGGAGCTCGAGGAAAAAGGCCTGGTCCGGGATCCGATGCTCGAAACCGCCCTCTATGACATCGAAGCTCTGCGCGACAACCTCCAACAAGCCCAGGAAAAGCTTTTTTCCGTCGGCGTCTACATGACCGTTTTCGGGAGAGACGTTTCGGATTTGAACCGCATTTTCGATCGCATCTCGAGCGGGCTCGAGGCCAAGCTCGTCTACGCCAAGCCATTGCTTTTCGAGAACCTTCAGGGATTCTACTCCACCCTGCCCATAGCCGAAGACCGCCTGGAGATCGCGAATCCCTTCAACACCAACACCCTTTCCTCGTTTTTCCCGTTCGTCTCCGCCACCCTGTCTTCGGACGAAGGTGTGCTCTACGGCATCAACCGCCACAATAACACGCCGATCATTTTCGACCGGTTTTCCTTGGAAAACGCCAACACCGTCGTCTTCGCCAAGGCCGGTTCGGGAAAATCATACGCTACCAAGCTCGAGGTCTTGAGATCCCTCATGGTCGGCGACGAGGTGATCATCATCGATCCCGAGAATGAATATCAAAGCCTGGCCGAATCGGTCGGCGGATCGTTCATCAAGATCTCGCTCGATTCCTTGAACCACATCAATCCCTTCGACGTTCCGCCGATTCCGGAAGACGAAAGTCCGAGCGAGATCCTGAAATCGCACATCGTCAACCTGACGAGCCTGATGAAGCTCATGTTCGGGGAGATCAAGCCGGAAGAAGAAGCGGTCATCGACCAGGCCATCACCGAAGCCTACGCCTCGAAAGACATCACCCCGAACAAAGATTTCTCGGGAAGCGTTCCGCCCCTTCTCGAAGACCTGGAAGAGATATTTAGGAACATCGAAGGCGGCCGGACCATGGCCGACCGGCTCTACCGCTTCACTAAAGGGAGCTACGCCGGATTTTTGAACAAGCCTTCGAATATCGACACCGCTAACCGCTTGGTCGTTTTTTCCATCCGCGACCTCGAAGACGAACTCCGGCCGATCGCTATGTTCATCATTTTGAATTTCGTCTGGAACCTGGTGCGGGCCGATTTCAGAAAGAGGCTGATGATCATCGACGAGGCCTGGTGGTTGATGCGGTATCCGGATTCGGCTTCTTTCCTTTTCGGGCTGGTGAAAAGAGCGAGGAAATATTATCTCGGCATCACCACCATCACCCAGGACGTCGAAGATTTTTTGAGTTCGCCTTTCGGACGGCCGATCATCACCAATTCCTCGCTCCAGCTTCTCTTGAAACAATCGCCCTCGTCGATCGAGCCGACGGCCAAGGCCTTCGGCCTTTCCGAAGCCGAAAAGAATTACCTTCTCGAAGTGGATATCGGCCAAGGCTTGTTCCTCGCCGGCATGACCCACGCCGCCATCGAAGTCGTCGCCTCTCCTTTCGAGCACCAGATCATCACCACCAATCCGGAAGAAATCCTCTTGGCCGGAGAAGAACCGGCGAACGCCTAGATGTCCCAAAAAATCTCTCTACCCGAAAGCATAATCCTTTTTCTGGTGGCCATCGGAGCCGATCTTTTCGAGCTTTTGAACGGCCTTTTCGGATTGGTGCCGGTGGTCGGAACGATATTCTTGCTCTTGAACTCCGTGGTCGCTTTTTTCGCCGGGATCATCATCAACGGCTATCTTTGGCTGAAAGGCGTCAAGGCCACCTGGTCGCTCGCCGGGAGCATTTTCGAGCTTTTGCCGGTTGTTAATTTACTGCCGATCAAAACCATCACTCTGATCGTCACTTTTTATCTTTTGAGCCACCCGGAAACCGAAGCCGTTTTGGGAGCGGTCCAAAAGGCCAAAAAAACCCGGCCGTCCGTGAAAAGCGCCGACAAAACTTCTTCCTGACGATTATCCCTATTTCTTTTATTTCGGTTATAATTTAAACAATGGCCAATTTTTTCATCGGAATCGCCGAAGCCGCGAACGGAATGACCTCGTCTTCCGGCATCCTGCAAGCCTTAGACAGCCTCATTCCCGGGGGACTCAGCAATCTTTTTGTTTTTGCCTGGGAACTCGGCGGATTTATCGCCTTTTTGATCATTGTCTGGGCCGGGTTCCAATACACCCTGCGCGCCAACAACCCGGCCGCGAGGCTTCGTTCTCGAAACATGATCATCGAAGCCGCCTGGGGGTTGGGAATACTCGCCACGAGCTACATCATCATCAGCACCATCAATCCCGATCTTTTGCAGTTCAAAATCGATCTGCCTTCCATCCCGAAGCTGTCCGAGGGCTCGGTTGGCAGCGGCGATTTGATTCAACTGCCGATCGGCCAGCTTGCTTGGCCGACCCAAGGAAGACAGATCACCTCGCCTTTCGGCATGAGAGACGGGCGGATGCATAACGGCATCGACATCGGCGTCAATTCCGGCACTCCGGTTTACGCCGCGGCCGACGGCGTCGTGAGCTATGCCGGATATGATTCCGACGGATACGGCAATTATATTATCCTCGAACACTCTTCGGGTTACACCACGCTCTACGGCCATTTATTAAGTCTCGGAAGCGCCGTCGACGTCGGCGAAGAAGTCGCGAGAGGCCAGCAAATCGCCTTGTCCGGAAGCACCGGCCGTTCATCTGGCCCCCATCTCCATTTCGAGATCAGGTTGAACAACAACCCGATCAATCCTCTTGCCGGCGCCCCTTCTTTCGGAGGATCGAGCGGAGACTCCAATTAAAATCCGTTATCAAAAAGCTCCCCGCAATAACGGGGAGCTTTTAAAGGTTAATCATTCCAAAACTTTGATGATCACCTGCCTGCCCGATCCTTCTCCGATGCTTTCGGTTTTGATGTCCGGACGCAAAGAAAGCTCCGAATGGACCAGTCTTCTCTCGTAAGCGTTCATCGGCGGCAAGGCCACCTCTTTTTTGGTGGCGCTCGCCTTTCTCGCTCCGGCTCTCGCCAGTTCGATGATCAATTTTTCCCTTTCTTTCCGGTAATTATTGACGTCGACGGTGATCGGTCCTTCGTCGAATTTCTTGGCCACCAGCTTGAAAATGCGGCTGAAATGATTGATCAGCTCCGGAATATTGGCCGGGCCGGCGAACTCGTCGTCGATGAAAATCAAGATGCGTTTGTTCATTTCGTCGAAATCGACGTTCGCATCCCTAAAACCGATCATTCCGACCAGTTTTTTAGTTATTTCCTTTAAGTTCTCCATCTTTCGCGATTACTTTGTTGACGATGAGCTGCTGGATTATAGAAAACACTCCCGAGGTCATCCAGTAAAGCCCGATGGCCGCCGGCAGATTCCAGAAAAACAGGGCGAGAAGGCCGACCATCGTCAAACTGGTATTCACCGCCGTCTTCCTCGCGTTTCGGAGCTCTGGAGGCGTTTTTCCGGACAGTCCTCCGGGAGCGGACATGACCCCCTGGAGAAACTGGATTCCGAGCGCCAAACCAAGCATTATCGTATTGCTTTCTTTGAGGTTTATCAAGCCTAAAAACAGATAATTGACCGTCGTCGTCGGTTTTACAAAAGAATAAAGATTCTGGCTTGCGGCGCCGTTCAAGCCGGCGACGATCACCTTGTAAAGTGCGAAAATGACCGGTATTTGGATAAAGGTGAGAAAAATGCTCGCGAAAGGATTGATGTGGTTCGCTTTGTAAAGCTCCATGATGGCCTGGAGCTGTTTTTCCTTGTCCTTGGGATACTGGGCTTCGATTTTTTTCTGTTCGGCCTGGATTTTATTCAACGCCTGCTGGCCTTTCAAAAACTTGTGGAAAACCGGGAAAAGTAGGATCCTCACCAAAACCGTGAGTATGACCACGGAAAAACCAAAATCTCCGCCAACCAAATGTTCGGAAATCAATACCAAAAGATTTAAAAGCGGCCTGAAAAACAAAAAATCAAACATGGAATGCTTTTTTCAATTCTTTTTCGATAACCGGCTTATTATCCCTTATTTTGTCCATTTTGGCGAGATTGATGATCAGAAAATCCCTCGGGTCTTTGGAGAAAAACGATAAAACCCCTTGTTTGTCAATAAAATCAAAAATCAGCCTTTTAAAGGCGATTCTTTGGCTTGATAAGGGAATGTTTTTCTTGGTCAGAAAGACACCGAATCTCGGAAACGTCAAGTCATTGGCCTTGGTTTTGATCAAAAGATTATTTCCCCGATAAAAAACCCCAAAACTCTTGCTTGACAAGACGTTGAAGCGATGTTTTCTGGCGATCATCAGACCGTCAGTTTTTTCCGTCCTTTGGCGCGGCGCCTCGAGATCGTTCGCCTGCCGCCCGGAGTGCTCTGACGTTTGAGAAAGCCGTGCGTGCGGCTTCTTTTCTTTTTCTTCGGCTGATAAGTTACGGACATATATTAAAAATAATCGAATTATCCACAGGTAGTCAACAGCTTATGTTTTTTCCTTTGTTTTGACTATCAAGCCCTCCTTCCCTAAAATTAAGCCATGAACAAGGAAGAGCTTTGGAAAAACGTTCTATCAGAATTGGAAATACAAATTTCAAAGCCTAACTTCCTTACGTGGCTGAAGAACAGCCGCATGAACGAATACGAGAACGGCAAGGCGACCGTCGTTCTTCCGAATCATTTCGCTAAAGAATGGGTGGAGACAAAATACCACAAGCTGATCCTGGGAGTGCTGCGAAGCAAGGACGGATCGATCAAGAACATCACCTACAGCGTCGACAGCGTTTCTTTCAAGAGACCGGCGGAACCGGTTCAGGCCGCTCCCCAAACCAAACAGCTTGTTTTTTCCGAGCTTAAAATCGATCCGGAAACCGGCTTGAATCCCAAATACAATCTGAAATCCTTCGTCGTCGGCTCTTCGAACGAATTGGCTTACGCGGCGAGCCTGGCCGTTATCGAGGAAATCGGCAAAAAATACAATCCTCTGTTCATTTACGGCGGCACCGGGCTCGGCAAAACCCATTTGATCCAGGCGATCGGCAACGAAATCAAGAACAATTACAAGAATATCAACGTCAAGTACGTTTCCTCGGAAAAATTCACGAACGACGTCATCTGGGCCATCAGGAATAAAAGGATCGAAGACGTCAAAGAAGCTTACCGGAACGTCGACGTTCTGATCATCGACGATATCCAATTCATCGGCGGCAAGGAAAAAACCGAAGAAGAATTCTTTCACACCTTCAACGCCCTTTACGAGGCGAACAAGCAGATCATCATCTCTTCCGACAGGCCTCCGCGCGCCATTCCCATACTCGAGGAAAGGCTCCGCTCGAGGTTCGAAGGCGGAATGATCGCCGACATCAGCTTCCCGGACTACGAAACCCGGATGGCCATCATCAAGGTAAAGCTCCAGGAAAGGAACGAGATTTTCGACGACCCGATCGTGAGCATCGTCGCCAAGAAAATACAAAGGAACATCCGGGAGCTCGAAGGCATCCTGAATAAGCTTATTTTCTACAGAAATCAGCACCAGGACGGGTTTTCCGCCGAACAGGTAGAAAGTATCGTCAACGACATTTTGACCCAGTCGGCGGTCAACGTGAGCCCGACCCAGGTGATCAAGGCCGTTTCCACTTTTTACGAGATCTCTCCGAACGATCTGATCGGCCGGGGCCGCAAAAAAGAGATCGTTGAGCCGAGGCAGGTGGCCATTTATCTGCTGCGGGAGATCCTAAACATGTCTTATCCCTACATCGCCGAGAAAATGGGCAAGCGCGACCACACGACCGCCATCTATGCCTACGAGAAAATCAACCTTTCCCTTTCCAAAGACCAGGGATTAAACCAGAAAATTTCCCTGATCAAGGATTTGATCAATAAACCGCAAAACCTGTGAATTACTTTGGGTATAAGCAATGGATAAAAACAAAGTATTTCAAATAATAAATTCTTATCCACAAATTGAATTGTTAAAAAAATCGTTTAAAAAAGCGTCGAAAACAATTTATCCACCAATCCACAACAATAACTACAACAAGTTATATATATGAAAATAATCGTATTACGTAACAACCTAAAAAACGCTTTGGACGCCGCCTCGAGAACAGTGGAAGAGAATTTGAACCTGCCGATTTTAAAAAATATTCTCATCAAGGCGGATCAATCGAAAATCACCGTTTCTTCGACTAACCTCGAGGCGGCCATCACTAAGGTCGTTCCCGGGAAAATAACCGAGCAAGGCGAAGCGACCATCCCCTTCGGACTCTTGAATAGCTTGATCAATAATCTTCAGAGCGAACGCATAGACCTCGAGGAGAAAAAATGCAATCTTCTTCTCAAAACCGACAATTACGAAGCCATAATCCAGGGAATGAGCCCGTCGGACTTCCCGATCATTCCGAAGATCGCTCCGGAGGCCGGTAGTTTCGAAATATCCACCTCGGTCCTCAAAGAAGGGATAAATAAGATCATCAACGCCTGCCAGATCTCCGATCTGCGGCCGGAAATAAGCGGTATTCTTTTCAATTTCGAGTCGAATGTCTTTAAGTTGGTCGCGACCGACAGTTTTCGGCTCGCCGAAAAAAGCATTCCGGAAACGCAATTCAAGAATAACCTCTCGAAGTCCAAAAAAACCATCATTCCCCTAAAAACCATTCAGGAAATCGTGAGGATATTGAACGACGAAGAAAGCGTCAAAGTCTTCATCGACGATTCACAGGCCCTTTTCAAGACCGAAACCCTGGAGGTGATCACCCGGCTCATCGACGGGCAATTCCCCGATTACGGGCCGATCATCCCCAAAAGTCTGGAAACGGAAATCGTCGTCGAAAAGCAAGAATTGGTGAACGCCATGAAACTGGCCGGCTCGTTCACCGCGAGAAGCGGCGAAGTGGTGATCAAAGTCGGAGACGACAAGAAAATAGTCGAAGTCTATTCCGCGGACAGCGGGCTCGGGGAAAACAAATATCTCATTTCCGCGAAAATCAGCGGAGATCCGGTAAAAGCTTCGTTCAACTGGAAATACCTTTTGGACGGGCTGAAGAACATCTATACGGACACAGTTCTGTTCGGGCTCCAGGGAGACAGCCGGCCGGCGATCCTGAAGGCGCCGAATGACACTTCGTATTTCTATATCTTGATGCCCATTAAGAACTGACGAGATAAGAAAAAGACCGACTTAGTCGGTCTTTTTGAAAACGATGATCTGCGTTTCGGCCGAGTTCCCGAAGTTGTTCATCGCCCTTAGCGTCAAAGAGTTCTGGGGGTTCAGCGGAGTCCCTCCGAAGACAAATCGGTAGTCGACGTTCTTCTCCGAGTTGACCAGGCGGGTGTCCGTGACTTCACCGTTTATCAGAAGCTCGATCTTGCTTACGCCCGGTTCCGAGTGGACCGAAGCTTGGATTTCCGACATCGCATCGACAAAATCTCCGTTTTTCGGATAAGCCAAATCGACAGAGATGTTTTTTTCTCCGTTCAAGGTCGCCTGCCCGTCTTTCGGAAAAGTGTAAGTGGCCTGGCCCCAATAAAGCGGCATGCTGTTCGTGGAAAGCCAGGACCTGACGGCCTCTTCCCAGTTCGGATATTGCGAATCGGAAATCCTGTTCAGGAAATACAAAAGATCGTGTACGTTGTTCCGGTCGATCGCACCGAGAAGTATGGGCGAATCGGCGTAAATCGGTTCGGGCTTGATAAAGGTGAGATTGGGTTCGTTCTTGAAGGCTTCGACCGCGAAATCGTGCCAAGTCGGGATGGCGGCCAAAATGCTCGACCCGGCCTTGCCCAGAGGATAACGGTTGTTGTTTCCGGCCCAAAGGCCGACCACGAGCCGCGGAGAATAGCCGAAAGCCCAGGCGTCGACGTAATCCTGTGAAGTTCCGGTTTTCAGGGCGATTTGTTTTCCGGGAACCTGGGTCATGTAAAGGTTGGACCGGAATAGAGGTTCCCGAAGGTTCGGATCGGAGAGGATGTCGTCTATGAGCCTCGCGTATTGTTCTTCGACCACTCTTTCCGATCGGGATTCGAATTCTTCCAAAACATTCCCTTTGGAATCGGTGATGCTCAAGATCGCGGTTTGCGGATTGAAAACGCCGTCGTTCGCGAGCGTGGCGTAGGCGTTCGTGAGTTCGGTGAGCCTGATCTCCCCTCCTCCCAGGGTAAGCGAAAGTCCGATGCGGTCGGGATCGTTCAAGGTGGTGACGCCGAACCTCTCAAGCCAGTTGATGGCGTTTTGGAGCCCGACCGTGTGGAGTACTTTGACCGCCGGGATGTTCAAGGAGCGGGCCAGGGCGTCTTTCAGCATGATCGGCCCACGGAAAAGTCCGTCGTAATTCCCCGGGTGATAGCACTGTTTGTTGTCGCTGAAAAAAGCCGGCGTTATCGGACAGAGCGGATTGCTGGCCGCGAATTCGGTCGGCACGTCGAAAACGACCGTGTCCGGCGTCAATCCGGATTTGAAAGCCAGAGAATAGATAAAGGGCTTCAAAGCCGAACCCGGCTGCCGCAGGCTTTGGCTCGCGGCGTTGAACTTACCCTCGAAAAGGCAGGTCGATCCCTCGATGCATCCGGCGGGCTCGGAATCGGCGAAATAATCCCTGGATCCGACCATGGCGAGTATCTGGCCGTTCGTCGCGTCTTCGGCGATCAGGGCCAGGTTGTGGCCGTTGATGTCTTGGATGTTCCTTTCTCCTCCGGCTTTGATCTTCTCGTTCGCCAGTTTCTGGAGATCGACGTCGAGGGTGGTGATGACCTTCATCCCCGAGCGCCTGACAAAATCTTCGCCGTATTTCTGGTTAAGATAATCCTGAACGTAGATCACGAAATGGGGGGCGATTTCGAAATTGGCTTTCTGCGGCTCGGCGAGGACTTCGGGCTTGTCGGCCCGGGCCGCCTCGAGCTGCTGCTTGTCGATGAATCCGACAAGCTCCATTTGTTCGAGCACGTATTGCCTCCGGCCCTCGAGCTCGACGAGGTGCGATCCCCAGGGAGAAAAATAGCTCGGACCCTTGGCCACGGCCGCGAGCAGGGCCGCTTCGGAAAGGCTCAGCTCGGAGGCGTGTTTGGCGAAATAAGTCTCGCTGGCCGCCTCGATGCCGTAGCTGTTCTGGCCGAAAGGAATTTGGTTCAGGTAAAGGTCGAGGATCTCGTCTTTGGAATAGAGTTTTTCGATGCGGTAAGCGAGGATGATCTCTTTCACTTTTCTCGTGACCGAGCGCTCGGCCGTCAAAAAGGCGTTTCGGGCGAGCTGTTGGGTGATGGTCGAGCCGCCCTGGGATTTATTCTGGTTCAAAATGTCGGCGACGAGCGCCCGGATCATTCCTTTGATATCGAAAGCCGGATGGTTGTAGAAATCCTTGTCTTCGACGGCGATGACCGCCTGCCTCATGATGTCCGGGATTTCTTCTGCCGGAAGAATGGTGCGCCGCTCTTCGTCGTAGATCTCGTAAAGGAGCGTCTGGCCGGTGCGGTCGTAGATCTTGGTGGATTCGGTCTTGACGTTCCCGTCGAGCTGAGCCACCGGCGGCAGGCTCTTGCTTAAGCGATAGAAAACGAGGAGGCCGGCGAAAATCGCGAAAACTCCCAAAGCGACGACGGAAATGAAAATGTCCCTTCGGGTATTGCTCTTCTTCGCCCTCCTTACTTTTATTTTGGCCATGGTTTATTAACCAAATCCGCCCTGGTCTTATTATAACCAAGGCGGATTATTATAGATATAGATTACTCTGTCTTTCTACCACTCGGTGTCGTCGCTTTCTTCATCCTCTTCTTCGTCGGGATTCTCTTCGTCGTCCTCGGAATCTTCCTCGGGCTCGGAAAGGTCCGCCTCAAAGTCTGTCGAATCTCCCTCGCCTTCTCCGCCGACGTCCATCAAAAGGTATCCTTTGTTATAATAATCCGTCATCGTCGTAAAAAGTTTCGACCTTTTTGCTTTATATTTTGATAACTTGAAAAAGTATAATTATTTTTTCCCGGGCGTCAAGAGCCCGGGCTAGGAGGAGATTTCGCGGTTGTCGAGGCAGCCGACGATGGCGATCGCCAAGGCGTCCGAGGCGTCGTCGAGTCCTTTGAAATCTTTTAGGCCGAGCAGTATCTTCACCATCTTCATCACCGCTTTCTTGTCGGAGAGCCCGTAGCCGGTCACTCTTCGCTTCACGGTCGTCGGATCGTATTCGGCTGTGGGGATATTCGCTTTTTTGGCGGCGAGCATGATGACCCCGCGCGATTCGGCCACCATCATTCCGGTGGTCCGGTTTTGGGAAAAATAAAGCCTTTCCACGGCGATAAGCGAAGGTTTGGATCTCTTGATGAGCTTTTCCATTTCCTTTTCCAACAAGACCAGCCTGTTCGAGCTTTCTCCGGATTTGAATTCGATCACTCCGTAGTCTTTGGTCGAAAGATCCCGGCCGGACTTCTCAACCAAGCCGAAGCCGATGCGGTGGCTTCCGGGATCGATGCCCAAGGTTTTAAGGGTTTTCGTCATTCGGCGTTCGTGTAAACGGCCGTCACCTCCTCTATGTCTTCGAGGGCCTCGGTCAAGGCGAGGATTTTTTCTTTGGCTTCGGCAGAGACGGCTTGCTTGAAATTCGGAACGAATTCGAAACCAGATTGGGAAAAAGCCCATTTGGCCGAACCGGGCAAGCCTATCTTGGCGTCGAAGTTCTTGACGACGCTTTTGATGTCGGCCATGGTCCGGTTGGTGTTCGAGGTGAGCCCGGTGACGATGAAGGCCGATCCTTCGGGCCCGTACATCTCGACGAGCAATTCTTCGCTCGGCTCGTCCTTGGCTTTTTTGATCGCCCGCTCGATGTTATCCTGGGGAACGTTCGCTTCTTTGGCTTTGAGCACGGCGTCGCGGAGCCGCGGATTGAACTCCGGATTCGGCTCATCCTTGGCCGCCGCCTGGATGTTGCTAAGGAGCTTGCTGAAGAATTTCGCCCGCTTTTTGTCGGTGATTTCCTTCTTGTGTTTGATTTGAGACCATTTGCTGTGACCGGACATATAAATTATGATGTTTGCAATGGCTGAAAATACTGATTTCCGGAACGGAATCGAGATCCCCAAAGCGCTTTCTACAACCATAGCCGATTTTGGAAAGGAAATTCAAGATTTCAACGAAAGAAAAGCCAGCGCCTCCGAATTCCTGGAGACGATCATCGCCTCCGGCCTCGGGCTCGAATCGTCGGACCTCCATTTCGAGACCGAAGAAAAGGAAACGCGCCTGAGGATCCGCGTCGACGGCGTTTTGAACGACGTCGCGAGGATCGACAAGGATTCCTACGCATTGATCTTGAGCCGGATAAAGCTTCTGGGCGGCTTGAAACTGAACATCAGGGACGCGGCCCAGGACGGCCGTTTCACGGTCCGGGTTTCCGATCCCGGGATCGACGTCGAGATAAGGGTTTCGGTCAACCCGGCGAAGTTCGGGGAAACCGCGGTCCTAAGACTCCTCAATCCGAAAACCATTTCCTTGGACGTCTCCGACCTCGGGCTCCGCAAGGACGACGAATCCTTGATGGCGGACGAGCTGAAGCGTCCGAACGGCATGGTTTTGGTCACCGGTCCTACCGGATCCGGAAAAACGACCACTCTTTACGCTTTTCTGAAAGCCGTTTCCAATCCGGATATCAAGATCATCACCATCGAAGACCCGATCGAGTACCGGCTTCCAGGAATCGAGCAGACCCAAGTCGACGAATCCTCCGGCTACACCTTTGAAAACGGCCTCCGATCGATCCTGCGGCAGGACCCGGACGTGATCCTGGTCGGCGAGATCCGCGATGAAGAAACGGCCGAGATAGCGCTCCACAGCAGCCTGACCGGACATCTGGTCTTTTCCACCCTCCATACCAATAACGCCGTCGGAGCCGTGCCCCGGCTCATCGATTTGGGAATAAAGCCTTCGGTCATCGGCCCGGCCTTGAACGTGGTCGTGAGCCAAAGGCTCGTTAGAAAGCTTTGCGAGAAATGCCGCGAAACATTCGAGCCGACCGAAGAGGTAAAAGACAAGATCAAAGAGTTTTTGGCGGCTTTGCCCGAAAAAACGGACAAACCCGCGTTCGAAGAAATCCGGATTTACAAGGCCATCGGCTGCGAAGCCTGCCATAACACCGGATACAAAGGACGGATCGGCATTTTTGAGATCGTCAGATTCGACAAGGAATTCGCCTCCATCATCAACGAGAAAACCACGGAACTCGACATAGAAAAGGCCGCGATCGAGCGCGGCTTTGTCGGCGTCCAGGCCGACGGTCTGATCAAGGCCCTCCGGGGCGTCACCTCGATCGAAGAAGTGGAGCGCCAGACAGGCCCCGTCGACTGGAAGATCGTTTAGAAAACAAAAAATCCGCGAGGGATCGTCGGCAAGCTTTAAGAAAGATTAATCTTTCTTTCAAGAATAGAAAGAAAGATTTAGAATTGTTTCGAGGCGTAGTCCAGCCGAAGCCAGACAGGCCGAAAGCTAAAAACAATTCCCATCGCCGAATATCCTTTGCGGATTTAGCCTAAGATAGCATATATGGGGGTTTCTGTCAAGAGATGAAAAAAGCCAATCTTCAGCTGTCCAAAAACGACGATTCCAACGTGGATTTGCTTCTCCGGCCGCGGATTTTCGAAGATTATGTCGGCCAGGAGACGATCAAGAAGGCCCTGAACGTGATTTTGGGAGCGGCCAAGCAAAGAAACGAAGCGCCGGACCATCTTTTGTTTTACGGTCCGGCCGGACTCGGAAAAACGACCCTCGCCCATTTGGTGGCTTTTGACCTCGGCGCTCAAATCAAAGAGACTTCGGGCCCGGCTTTGGAAAAAACCGGAGATTTGGCCGCGGTTTTGACCAATCTCGAACCGCACGACGTGCTTTTCATCGACGAAGCCCATCGTTTGAGCAAGCCGATCGAAGAAGTCCTTTATCCAGCCATGGAAACCCGCAAATTGAACATTGTCTTGGGCAAAGGCCCGGCCGCAAGGACGATTTCCTTGGATCTGCCGCCGTTCACCCTGATCGCGGCGACCACCAGGGTGAACATGCTTTCGAATCCCTTGAGATCGCGTTTCGGAGCTTCTTTCAGGCTGGATTATTATTCTTTGGAAAACATCGAGTCGATCATCAAAAAATCGGCGCAGATCCTCGATATCGGCATCGAAGAGTCCGGCATCTCGAAACTGGCCGCGGCCAGCCGCTTCACCCCGAGAATCGCGAACAGGCTTCTGAAAAGAAGTCGGGATTTCGCCGAGATGAACAAAATACAGATGATCGACGGCCAGACGATCAAAGAAGTGCTCCAATTGCTCGACATCGACGAATTCGGATTGGAATACATCGACCGCAAGTTCCTGGGAATGATCAGCCACCAGTTCAAGGGAGGCCCGGTCGGCTTGAACACCCTTTCGGCGGCCCTCGGTGAAGAAAAAGGGGTGATCGAGGAGGTTTACGAGCCTTATCTCATGAAAATCGGCTTCTTGAAAAGAACTTCCGGAGGCCGGGTCGTCACCGAAGCGGCCAAAGAACATCTGGCCAGGTTTTAATGGCTGTCATCAGAACCGAATCGCTTGAGCAAACCCAAGATCTGGCCGCGGCTTTCGCGGAGAAAATCTCCAAAGATCGTAAAAACAAGAATCGGGCCTTGGTCCTGCTCCTTTCCGGAGACCTCGGGTCTGGCAAAACCTCTTTTGTCCAGGGAGCGCTACATTATTTCGGCATCAGGCGCGCCACCAGCCCGACTTTTATCCTGATGAAGCACTATCGGATTCCGAGGATGAAAAATAATATAAAGGACATTTACCATATCGACGCCTACCGCTTGCAAAGCTTTACCGATCTGAAAGCCTTGGGCTTTGGAAAAATCCTCGAATCCGGTGAGTCTCTTGTTTTCATCGAATGGCCGGAACGCTTGCGGACCAAAGCCTTGAAAGGTTTTCCCAAAATCAAATTCTCTTTCGGAGAGAAAGAAAACGAGCGCCTAATCAAACTTCCGTAAAAATGCCCGACAAAATACTGCTTCTCATAGACGCCAATTCCCTGATTTACCGGAGCTTTTTCGCCTTACCTCCTTTTACCGCTCTGGACGGACGGCCGACCGGCGCCCTCTACGGACTGGCCAATTCGCTTTTGAAAATCCTCAAAGAAATACATCCGGAATACGTTCTCGCGGCCTACGACCGGCCGGAACCGACTTTCCGGGAGCAGGAGTTCGAAGATTACAAAATCACCCGGCCGGCGACGCCTTCGGACCTGGTGGCCCAACTCAAGGAGTCGAAGGCGATGATGGAGCAATTCAACATCATGACCTATGAAATGCCGGGATTCGAGGCGGACGACATCATCGCCACTTTGACCGAGAAATACAAATCCCGCGACGACCTCAGAATCGCCATTCTCTCCGGAGACCACGACACTTTGCAGCTCGTCGAAGACCCGAAAGTGAGCGCCTGGATCCCCCAGAAAGGCGCGAACAACTTCACGGTTTACGACGAAAAAGCCGTCATCGAAAAATACGGCGTCCGGCCGGACCAGATCCCGGACTACAAAGCCCTGGTCGGCGACAAGTCTGACAACATCCCCGGAGTCTCCGGCATCGGCCCCAAAACCGCGGTCGGGATCATCAGCGAATTCGGCTCGATCGAGGATTTCTACGGCCTTTCTCCGGCGCCGATCAATTCGAGCTACAAAAAACTGATCGCCGGCAAGCAAATGGCCGTTCTCTCGAAAAGATTGGCCACGGTGAGGCGCGACGTTCCCTTGCCCGAAGTCGATCTCTCCGGCTTGAAATTCGGCATCGTCTCCAAAAAGGAATTGACGGATTATTGCACGAGCCTCGGATTCCATTCTTTGGCCTCGAGGCTCGAAATGATAGAATGATAAAGGTTTGAACAAAGTCTTTTCGCAAATCAAAGAGTGGTGGCGGTCCCCGCAGATGACGGGATTCTGGTTTTTTCTTTTCGCCGGAATCTTCAGTCTCGTTATCGGACTCCGTTATTTTTACGGCGTCTGGTTCTGGGTAAACTTCGCCATTGTTATCGTCTCCGGAGTTTTTATTTTCAGAGCCGGATACAAAGCCATGAAAGAAAGCCGTTTGGCGGCTTTCGGCTATCGCAGGCTTCAGAGCATCGTCTCCAATTTGAGCGACGGCATCGTAAGCTACGACAACAACATGGAGATCACCGAAATGAACGCCGCCGCCGAGCAGATTTTCGGCATCGAGAAGGATCTCGTCATCGGAAAGAAAATCTCTCCGGAATGGGGGGCTGATCCGAAATTGAAGATGATCGCCCAGGTGGTTTTCCCTTCCCTCGCTCCGACGGTCGTTAAAAGGAGCGACCCCGGAGTCTACCCGCAGGTGGTCGACATTTCTTTCGTCGAGCCGGACATCGAACTTAGGGTCTCGACCGACAGGATAACCGGAGAAAAAGGAGAGGTCCTCGGCTTTGTTAAAGTGGTCCACGACCGGACCAGGGAAATAAAACTCCTCCGTTCCAAATCCGAATTCATCACCGTGGCCGCGCACCAGCTGCGGACGCCTTTGACGGCCGTGCGCTGGGCTTTGGAGAACATCGTCTCCGTCAAGGATATTGATCCGGCTACAAAAGAGCTGGCTTCGACCGGGCTTTCCGCTTCCGGAAAGCTCATGAAAATCATCGAAGACCTCTTGAACACCTCGAAGATCGAGGAAGGCCGCTTCGGCTACGAATTCCAGGACATGGACATAGTCGCCTTTCTCGAGGAAGCGCTTTCCGGAGTTCAGGCGATCGCCAAAGAATACGGAGTCAATCTCTATTTCGACCGGCCGGCGGATGGCGTACCGATCATCGTGAGGATGGATCCTTCGAGGCTCGGTATGGCCTTTTCCAATCTTTTGGACAACGCCGTCAAATACAACGTCAAAAACGGCAGCGTCACGGTGAAAATAGAAAGATTGTCCGATCGGCCTTACGTCGAGGTTAGTATTGAGGACACCGGCGTCGGCATCCCGGCCGAGGACATGCCCAAGCTTTTCAGCAAGTTTTACCGCGGAGCGAACGTGACGCGCGACGAGACCGACGGCACCGGACTCGGGCTCTACATCGCCAAGAACATCATCCTCCGCCACGGCGGCGGCATCCAGGCCGAATCGGTTTTGAACCGCGGCACCACGTTTCACGTTTTCCTGCCGACCGACCCGAAACTCATTCCGCCGAAAGAAATAATCTACGGCGAAGAATAAGCTCGACATTTTCCGTTCTTTCGAGATACTCTTAACGATATATTCAATCTATGCCCGAACTTCCGGAAGTGCAGACGATCGTCGACGACTTGAATAGGAAAATAAAGAATCGGAAAATCGTCGACGTCTGGACAGACGCCCCGAAAATCATTAGGGGTTCTTTTCCGGATTTCAAGAAAAACATCGTCGGCCGGAAGATCTTCCGGGTCGAGCGCCGGGCGAAAAACATTTTGATTTATTTCGATTCCGGTAAATTGATGCTCACCCATCTCAAAATGACCGGCCATTACCTCGTCGGCCGCTGGGATTTGCGGAAAGAGAAAACCAAGCCGACGCCTTTGTCGGACGGCTGGCTCGCGGAAAAAGTGAACGCCTACGTCCACGTGGTTTTTACTTTAGACGACGACCGGATGCTCGCTTTATCCGATCTCCGCAAATTCGCCAAGATCATGTTCGGCGACGCCGACGATATTTTTTCTTCCGCCCACTTGAAAGATCTCGGTCCGGAGGCGACGGAAATCTCTTTCGAAGATTTCAATCGCCTTCTCGAGAATTCCCGGAAGCCTATTAAGAAATTGCTGATGGATCAGAATCTGATCGCTGGTATAGGAAACATCTATTCGGACGAAATCCTCTTCGACGCCAAAATCCATCCCCTGTCTTTGGCCGGCTCTCTGCGTCCGGAGCAACGGAAAAAACTCTACCGTTCGATGAAAAAGATCCTGGAAAAAGCCCTCGAACTCCGCGGCACGTCGGTCTCCGATTTCCGAGACACTTCCGGGGTCGAAGGGGATTACGGCTTGCGGCGCCTGGTTTATCGCCGGGAAGGTAAACCCTGTCCGGGAAAATGCCCCGGCAAAGTCAAAAGGATCAAAATCGGAGGCCGTTCCTCTTATTTCTGCTCCGACTGCCAAAAGTTGTAAGGATTGGGTATCATAAGCTTATGGTTTTGCTTTTTTACGGCCGCGATTCCTATCGCCGCAAGCGGAAGATCGACGAGATCCTGGAGGCTTACCGCGACAAGCGCGGAAACTTGGGGGTTTTCAAAGCCGATCTCGAGGACAATATCGAAGCTTTCGACCAGAGCGTAGAGTTTTTGAAAAACCAGTCTCTTTTCGATCCGTTGAAGATCGTTGTTTTTAAGAATTTCTCAAGCAGCCTTTTCAAGGTTTCGAAAAGAACCAAAGAGCTGAAAGAATTGGTCAATCTCCATAAAGATTCCAAAGACACCTTGATCTTTTCGGCCGAAACCAAACCAACGGCGGATCCCAAATTCTTTTTCGACGAAGGTATAAAATCGCAAGAGTTCGAGGAGTTGGACGACGACGGGATTTTGAAATTCATAAAATCCGAAGCTTTGAAGCGCGGCCTCAAATTGAAAGACGATCAAGTGTTTTTGATCAAGGACAATTTCGGCAACGATACCTGGTCCATCTCGACCGAACTCGACAAACTTTCTCTTTCCGGCGAAAAGACTTTTTTGGAAAAACGCGCCGATCTTCCGGAATACTACCAAGCTTTGAATGTTTTCAAATCGGGGAGATCGATCGGCCACCGGCTGTGGGCTTTGGAATCGATGTTGAGCCAATTGAAGGAAGACCCGGCGAGGATCTTCAACGGCTTATCTTACGGCCGGCCGCCGATGGAACAAAAAAAATGGCTAGATTTGCTAGCCGATTACGACGTGGCGGTGAAATCCGGAAAACTCGACTACGAAGAAGTCTTGACCGATTTGGCCATCGATTGAGTCAAGCGGGATTTCAAGCGGCTCGATTTGTTTTGTTTAATGAGGTTGGCTTTGGCGGCCTTGTCCAAGGTTTTGTACAAAGACGGCAAATATTTTTTGGCTTCCTCGATTTTTCCGGCGGCGATGAGCTTCCGATGCTGTTTGATGGCCTTAAGAAGGGTCTCTTTTTTGCCCGCGTTTATCTCTCTCCTTTTTTCCGATTTTCTTAGGGCTTTTTTCGCCGATTTGATGATAGGCATATTTAAGCAGGTTTAGAATAACAAAGAACAAAACGCCTGTAAAGGGCGGCCTATCTCGAAAAGAGATTCAAGCGATCCAAAGGCGCGTGGCCGCTCCATTTTTGGATGGTCGATCCGTCGATCGCGGTTACGGTCGACATCATCGGCTGGTTGTTGGCGTTGTAGGTGGTCGGACTATGAAAAAGAATGCAGGTGGAGCAGCAGCCGCCGTTGAAATAAGCCAGGCCGTTGGTGCAGGTGTTCCAGGTATAGGAAGAAATCAGCATGTTGAAAACCCGAGCCGGATCAGACCCGCTGTAGGTGAAGCCGGTTTCGTTCGTTCCGGTTAGAGAAAAGGCCGGCGATTTGTCGAAGGTCTTTGTTTTCTCGGCGGTCGTGATCGCCATTTTGCTCCAGCTCGAATGTGGTATCAGGCGCCAATAGCGCATGGCGAGCCGGTAAGGGCTGTCCAAAGACGGCTCGCCGATCGTTTGGTAAAGCTGCGTCGAAAACGCGGCCGTCCATCTCGAATCGACCGCTTGGCCTTTGACGGTCGATTGCACTAGGGTCCATCCCCCGCCGTCGGTTTCCATGTCGCAGTAGACTTTGATTTCCGGCTCAAAGCCCCCGGCGTCGGCGTCTATCCAATAAAAGCCGGTCGGGCTGTTTTCGTATTTAAGCTTGATGGCTTGGCAACTGTTCCCGAAAATGATCCCCGGCGCAAGATCGAGATCGGTTCCGGTCGCTTGGACAAACCCTTGCCGTAAATCTTCGAGCGGACCGTTCTTGACCGCGGTCGCGTATTTCTTCGATTCCCAAAAAGAGATCAAGGAATACGATCCTCCTTCGACGTAACTGTAATAAAAAAGTTCGTTGTTCGTGGGATCGATCGGAAGCGAAGGAACCGGAGATCCTCCGGGGATTTGCGTGAAATCCACCGGAATCCAACCGCTGCCGTTCGCTTTCCGCAGATTGGTTTCGTTGACGCAATGATAAGCGTATCCCAAAGGAAGAGCCGGCAGATCATAGGAAGAACAATCCGGATTCGCATCCGGCAAAGAAACATAAACATCAAGAGGGTCGCCGTAAAGATCTCCTATCTGGGTGATGTAAGCGGTGAAGAGCTGGTTCAATACTTTGATGTCCGAGGCCCTTTCCGAATCCCTGGCTTGTTTCAAAAGCTCCGAAGGACTGAGGATGAAAATCGTTATTCCGGACAATACGCCGATAATGGCAATGGAAAGAAGGATTTCGATAATGGTCAATCCTTGATCGGGTTTCAATTTAGGCGGCTTGGAAAATCGGCCAAAGTTTTTGACGTCGATAAAAGGAATAGCCATTGAATTATGAGGGCAACTTTTGTCGCATGTTGTCAAGCGGCATCTGGCCATGATCTATCCGGACAGGTTCCGGACACGGCCATATATTCTTTTTAACCCGGCCATATTTTGGCAGTCAAATTATCTTTTAATTATGCGGAATTCTGAATGTCATGTTTTTCTGTCCGCCATTTATGGCATTATGGCCGGGTCTGGTCATGGCCGTCTGGCCGCGAGTTGTGGATAGTTTTGGCCGTGACCAAAACAAGTGTCCGGCCTTGAAATATCGTGATTATATCTATCTTTTTATAAGACGGCCAAAAGTCTTGATTGAATATTTTATAAGCGTTGTCCACGAGATATCCACAGGTGATTTTCTTGTTTTGATCTCCTTTTATCCCGCTTAAAAACTTCATAATTTAAGTATAGCTTATTTCTTATAAACACCCGATCGATTAGGCTTCGGAGCTTGAAACGACTCGGCCAATCCATGCGGCCATGGCCGCATGGCCGTCTATCCTGACAGGCGGCCATCCATGTCATGGCCGTCTCATAGAGTGTCTCATGCGAAACGGCCATGACCGTCCCCTTGTCCTAATTTGGCCGTTGCCATGGCCGGGTTGTCCTTCAGTTTGGCAGTCAGCGGTAAAATAACGCGGCCAAGCATCCTTGTCTGGAAGAATAATCAGATGTTTCACGTGAAACATCTGATTCGAGCTGTTTTTGGATGTAAATGTTTCACGTGAAACATTGCAAACATAAAAAAACGACTTTTTTGCCGAAAAATAGGAATTTCGACCTGTTTTTTGACACAATTGTTTCACGTGAAACATTGTAAACACGTTTGTGAAACAATTTTGCGTAAACAAAATGTTTCACGTGAAACATCGAAAAATCGATTTTTAAGAAAATGTAGATTTTATGCGGCCTACTGGGTTTTGCCGAAAATCGATGTTTCACACTTTGTGTAAACAGTGTCGCAAAATATTAAAGAAGGCCGATTTATGTAGATCTAGATTGACAGATCGATTTTCTGAACCTGTTTTACGCTGATTCGGATGCGTGTCCGGACACGTCTTTCCCGGCCATTTGGCATAGTGGCCTTCTCTACAATGTGGCCGCCTATCAATTTGTTTCAAAGACGGCCACATGGCCGTGAGTTCGAGGCTGTCATGCATGCTGTCCGGCCATGACCGGAGATGGCCAAATGTCCTTGACTTCTGCGGCCATCTGTGGCGGACAGGTGACCGCCACATATATATGTATGGCCATAAGCAAAGACGATTAATAAACGCGACTTTGACCGGATCTAGCCAAAGATAGGGGATGGTCGCCTCGGTTAATCCAAAATCGTCCCTTGCAGCAGCATTCATCAAAAGCACAACGTCTACGATAAGGGCTTTTTAATATCCATTGAACGCTGACTGATTTTTATAAAAGGAGATTGAGATGTTGGAACATGGTCGGTTAGGCGTCAAATAAAGCGTCTAAGAAAAAAGAAGAGAAAGCAGAAACTTGTCAAAGAACCTTTTCCGATTCAAAACCCTCGCTTTTTTTGCTATGATTATTTCATTCTATTATGCTCGGAAAGATTTTTCGCTTTTCTGGTAGACAAAACCGAGATTCTTGCGCTAGGCGCGGTTTTACTCTTGTCGAATTGCTCATCGTCATCGGAATCCTGGCGATATTGTCGACAGCCACGGTCGTTGTTTTGAACCCGGCCGAGCTTTTGGCCCAGGGCCGCGATTCCACCAGGCTTTCCGATATCCAGGCTTTGGGCAAAGCCTTGAGTTTTCTCGAGATAGATTGTTTCGGATGCACTTTCGGAAGCCCGAACACGATCTATATATCCGCTCCGGACAATTCTCCAACTTGCGACAATCTTGACCTTCCGGATCTTCCGGGAGGTTGGTCATATGCTTGCGTTCCCGCGGCCAATATCCGCAAAATCGATTCCACCGGCTGGGTTCCGGTGGATTTTACGAGATTTTCTTTCGGCTTTCCCTTGAGCAGCTTGCCGGTCGATCCGGTAAACGACGCCAGTCACTATTACCAATATATCGCCGGCGGCTCCTGGAAACTCCAGGTTGTTTTGGAATCGCAAAAGTATTTGAGCGCCGCCAATTCCGACGGCGGAGTCTCTCCGGTGGCCTATGAGGCCGCTTCCGATTTCGACCTCGCCGGTTATATTTTTCCGAGCCATTGGGTCAAAGTTCCCGGCAATTCGGCTTTCGGAACGTCGGATTTCTTCGTCATGAAATACGAAGCCAAATGCATCGGAAACAATGCTCCTTTGACCGCTCCGGACACCGGCTACCATACCTATTCCAATTCCGGCCAAGCCTGCACCGGAGCGCGCTATATCGCCTCGGCTCCGACCGGCTATCCGATCGCCAATATCAGCCACAATACCGCCAAAACCTATTGCGAATCCCTCGGCGCCCATCTTTTGACGAACGACGAGTGGATGACGATCGCGAGAAACGCCGAACAAGTGAATTCCAACTGGTCCGGCAGCTCCCCGGGCTCGGGTTATCTATTTTCCGGTCACAACGACAATACCCCGGCCTTGGCCCTCGAAGCTTCTTCGAGCGACACCGACGGCTATCTCGGCACCGGCAACGCAAGCCCCTCGAACCAAAGAAGAACCCTTACCTTGTCTAATGGTTCGGTTATCTGGGATTTGGCCGGAAATGTCTGGGATCACGTCCAAAGAAGCACCATGAACCAGGGAGATGCCGTAGACGAGATCGATCTTCCTCCTTGTTCGAACGGTACCGATAACTGGACCTGGTGCCAGTATTCCAACCAAACCACACCGTATATTTCTTCCTGGACCGACGATGTTGTCCGGAGCAAGGTCGGCCCGTCGAACGATAATTGGTATTCGAGCCAAGGCGTGGGTCAGGTCTATACTTGGGGTACAGGCGTTGACAAGGCGACTACCGTCTTCCTGCGCGGCGGCTACCGGGGCACTACGTCGGGCGCGGGGGCATTTGCGCTGGCCCTGGACTCTACTGCGGGCCGCGCGAGCGGCAGCATTGGGTTTCGCTGCGCTCGGTAGCCTAGCGTAGAAATCTGGAATCTAAAATCTTTCGTCAAAAAATTTAAACCGGAAGAAAACATCTGATTATGATCGACGACCTCATCGTCTATCAAAAAACATACGACTTCATGCTTTGGCTCCATCCGGTCGTCAATAAGTTTCCCAAAAGCCAGAGGTTTGTCCTGGGGCAGAGGATAGAGAACAAAACCCTCGATCTTATCCATTCGATGGCCTCGGCCAACATCGAACGCGAAAAATCCGCTTTACTGAAACAGGCGAGCGTCGAGCTCGACGAATTAAGGATGTTGATACGGCTTTCCAAGGATCTGCGTTTCGTTAGCATCAAGCAATACGGCGTGGCCGCGGAAAAATTGAACGAGATAGGCAAACTCCTTTTTTCCTGGATGAAAAAGTTTTCTTCGAAATAAACTATAATATAATTGTCCGCGCCGGATTCGATTTCGGTTTTCCGGCCGGATAGGGATAAAGGCGGAAGTTAGCGGCGTCTTCCTACGCGGCGGCAACTGGAACAATACGTCGAACGCGGGGGCATTTGCGCTGAACCTGAACTAAACTACGGGCAACACGAACAACAACATTGGGTTTCGCTGCGCTCGGTACTCATCGATAAGGATCGTTTGACGATCCTTGGCCCGAGCTCGGAATCAAAAGATTCCGGGACTGCGCCAAGATGGCTACTGCTTTTATTCCTTCTTCGTTAGGGCTTAGTGTCCGAAGGGGAAAATACGACCTGTTTCCCCGCGCCATTGCCTTTCGGATATACTGGCGCGGGGTCAAGGGTTCTCGACGGTCATGACTCTTTTTGAACGAATCACCGATTTCCGAAACCTCCATCGCGCTTATCTTAACGCCCGCCATTGCAAACGCTATCGTTTTTCCATTTTGAAATTCGGCCATCGTCTGGAGGAAAACCTCCTCGCGCTCCAAAGAGAATTGGAAAGTAAGACTTATCGGCACGGAAGCTATCGCGAATTCATCGTGAGCGACTCCAAAAAACGCACCATTCGGGCGGCGCCCTTCCGAGACCGCGTGGTCCACCACGCGGTTTGCGGTATTATCGAGCCGATTTTCGACAAAGGTTTTGTTTATGATTCCTACGCTTGCCGCAGAGGAAAAGGAACCCACGCGGCCGTGAGAAGGTTGGAGAGTTTCTTGCGAAGCTTGAAGACCAAAGCCCGAGGCCGGCGCGTCTATTGCCTGAAATGCGACGTTTCCAAATATTTCGACAACGTCGATCACGAATTGATCGCGGAAATTTTCCGCCGGAAAATCCCGGACGAAGACGTTCTCTGGCTCCTCGGCGAAATACTCGAGAGCCACAAGCCCGGCATTCCCATCGGCAATCTCACCAGTCAAATTTTCGCCAACATCTATTTGAACGAACTCGATTATTTCGTCAAAAGGAACTTGCGGGAAAAATATTATCTCCGATACATGGACGATTTCCTCGTTCTCGGCTTGGACAAGGGCCGTCTTCATGAGTCCAAAGAGCTCATCCGAGAATTTCTGCGCGACCGGCTGAGGTTGGAGCTACACCCCAAAAAGGCCGAAGTTTTTCCGACGGACAAAGGAGTCGATTTCTTAGGTTACGTCATTCGCGGAAACAAAAGATTTTTGAGGAAATCCACGGTCAAAAGATTCCTGAAAAAGAAACGCCGTTTGGAGGCGATGGTGAGAAACGATCTTTTGTCCGAAGAGTCCTGGGAAAATTCCCGGGCCTCGTGGCGCGGCTACGCCAAATTCGCCGACGCTTACAAACTCTTGGAAAAACTGGGCCAACCCTTTTGATTTTATCGGTTCAAGATCTTTTCGGCTTCCAAAAGATCTTCGGCCGAAGATATCGGAAACCAGGAATCGGATTTTACGGTTTTCACTTTGCGGGTTTTGGACAATCGGGCGATGGCTTCGGAAAGATGGTATTCGTCGTTCGCTCCGAGCGGCGGCGGATATCGGAAAATGTCGGCGTCGAGAACATAACCGCTCGCGAGCGCCAGATTGGAAAAAGGATTCTTCGGTTTTTCCACGGCATCGACGATAAAACCGTCGGGATCGACGGCGACGATCCCGAATCTTTCCGGATCGTTCGTTTCTTTGACCACGGCGGCCAGATCGTATTTCAAGCATTCGGTGATCGACCGATTGTCGATCAGATCGTCGGGAAAGAACACGGCGAATCTTTCTTCGTCGGCGACAAGCGGCCGGCAGCAAGCGAGCGCGTCAAAAGTTCCTTTCGGCTCTGGCTGGCGAACGCAAACCGTTTTCCGGTCGGACAGTTTGTCTTTGACGAAATCTTCGATTTGTCCGGCCAAGTAGCCGGTGACGATTATAAGCTCGTCGAAAGGAGGCAGTTCTCTTACCAGGCGTTCCAAAAGAGTTTCTCCTTTGATCTTGATCAAGGGCTTGGGCGTCTCCAGAGTGAGCGGCCGCAAACGCAGGCCTTTGCCGGCGGCCAAGATTATTCCTTTCATTCAATCAATTATAAATTATTAAACCCAAACGGAAAATCGCGGCTCTTGCCGGTTAACCTTTGGGCGCGCAGAAATATTTCAATACGGTGCGCGCTCAAGGATTCGAACCTAGGGCCTTCTCGGTGTAAACGAGACGCTCTACCGCTGAGCTAAGCGCGCCGGAATCTCGTTTATTACAAACGAAAAGCCTTTTAAAATCAAGCGTGAAACAAATCTGTGGAAACGCTCGTGTTTCACGTCAAACTTTTTTAAAGCCCCGATTTCCGGGGCTTTTGGTCGGCGCGGCAGGGATCGGACCTGCGACCCATGCTTTATAAGAGCATTGCTCTACCACTGAGCTACGCGCCGCAGCTCCAAGCTTAATCTAAACCGATATCGGTTTCAAATTGAAGGGCTTCACCAGGCGATAGAACGCTTCCTGCTCGATGGTTTCTTCCTTGAGCAAGGCCTCGGCGATCTTGGCGAGGGCCTTGTCGTTCGTTTTCAATATTTTTTCGGCCGCTTTCTTCGCCCTCAAGACGAATTCCTTGACTTCGTCGTCGATCAAGGCGGCCACTTTTTCCGAATAGTTTTTCTCCGCGGAAATCTCCCGTCCCAAAAAGATCAATTCTTCGGTGTCTCCGAAAACGATCGGCCCCAGCTTGTCGCTCATACCGAAGCGGGTGACGAGCTTCCTCGCAATCTCGGAAGCGGTTTTCAGATCGCTCGAAGCGCCGGTCGAAACGTCTCCGAAGATTTGTTTTTCGGCGACGAATCCGGCCAAGAGCACGGCGAGATCGGCCAGGAATTGTTCTTTGGTTTTAAGCCTTTGGTCTTCGGTCGGCAGTTTCAGGGTGTAGCCTCCGGCGCGGCCGCGGCTGATGATGGAAATCTTGTGGACCGGATCGGAATTCTTCACTCCCACGGAAACGAGGGCGTGTCCAGCCTCGTGGAAAGCGGTGACGCGCTTTTCCTTGTCGGAGACGATCTTGCTCCGGCGTTCGGGTCCGAGCAGGACTTTTTCGATCGAGTCGTAGACATTCTCTTGGCTGATTATCTTTTTGTTGTTGCGGGCCGCGAGAATGGCCGCCTCGTTCATGACGTTCGCGAGATCGGCTCCGGAAAACCCCGGAGTGCGCACCGCTATTTTCCGGAAATCGATATCCGGGCCGACGGGTTTTTCTTTGGCGTGGAGCCGCAAAATTTCTTCCCTTTCGGAGATGTCGGGCAGATCGAGCACGATGCGACGGTCGAACCTTCCGGGGCGGAGCAGGGCCGGGTCCAAAATGTCCGGCCGATTGGTGGCCGCGAGCACGATGACGTTCGTGTTCCTTTCAAATCCGTCCATTTCGACGAGGATCTGGTTCAGGGTTTGTTCGCGCTCGTCGTGCCCTCCGCCCAATCCGGCGCCGCGTTCGCGGCCGACGGCGTCGATCTCGTCGATGAAAAGGATCGAGGGCGCGGCCTTCTTGGCCGTCTGGAAAGCGTCGCGGGTGCGGCTCGCGCCGACGCCGACGAACATTTCCACGAATTCCGAAGCCGACATGTGGAAGAAAGGCACCCCGGCTTCGCCGGCGACCGCTCTCGCGAGCAAGGTCTTGCCCGAGCCCGGAGGGCCCATCAGGAGAACGCCTCTCGGGATCTTCGCTCCGAGATCAAGGAATTTCTTGGGGTTTTTCAGAAAATCGACCACTTCTTCGAGTTCTTGCTTGGCTTCTTTGGCGCCGGCCACGTCTTTGAAAGTGATCCGGTCCTTGAAGTTGGTGAAGAGATGGATGTTCGCCCGTCCGAAAGAAAAAGCCTGGTTGGCGTTTCCGACGGCCCGCCTCGTCAACATGAACATGAGTCCGGCGAGGAGAAGCAGGGGAAGGACGATGGTCGTCAAGGCGCCGATAACGAGCTCTTTGGTCGTATTGTCTTTGACTTCCAAATTTACGGCTTGAAGCGCTTCGGCCGGAACCCCGTAATTCCGCATCAGGCTCACGAAATCGGCATCGGCCTCTTTGGAGGCGACGAAGCTCCGGTCGTCGCGCGAGATGATCTCCAAGACGTTGTAATCGACAACCACTTCGGAGATTTCTCCGGCGACGATTTTCTGGGCCAGATTGTTTAGGGAGATCGGTTCGGGCTTTTCTTGGGAGGCGGTAAAGGAGAGGAGGCTGACGAGGACGAAGAAAACGGCGGTTAAAACAACCAAGCTTTTTCCAAGCTGTTTAACCATTGTTGGTTTCTGTTTGAATAGGCGTTGAAGTTTTTTTGTTGGCCAGTTTGAGGACGATCCTTTTTTCTTCGGGCTTGATGGAAACGATGAGGAAGTCGTAGGTCTGGCCGACGTTGATCTCGGATCTCATGGCTTCGGTCGAACCGAACTCCGAAACGTGGATCAAGCCCACGATGTCGTCGTTCAGCTTGATGAAAGCGCCGAAGGGATTGAATTTGTAGACCAATCCTTTGACCACGTCTTCGGCTTTGAACTGTTTGTCGATGTCTTTCCAGGGATCGGGCTGGAGCGCTTTCAGGGAAAGGGAAATGCGGTTGTCCTTGATGTCCATCACCTTGGCGTTCACCATGTCGCCGACCGTGACCACTTCTTTCGGGGATTCGATCAGCCGATGGTCGAGTTCGGAAATGTGGATCAAACCTTCGATTTCCGGATTGTCGGCGAATCTGATGAAAGCGCCGAAATTGGCGAGGCCGGAGATGATTCCCGGCACGATGTCGCCGACTTTGTATTTGTTGATCAGATCCTTGACGTTCTGGCTCAAGACTTCTTTTTCGGAAACGATCAATTTGTTGGTGCGTTGGTTGATGCTGATGATCTTCACTTCGAGCTCCTGGCCCACGAACTTGCTCAATTCCTCGATCAGTTTTTCCCGGCTCTGCTCCTGCATCCGAGGATAGTGTTCGGAAGAAAGCTGGGAAACCGGCAAAAAGGCCTTGAGGTCTTCGATCTCGGTCATCAGTCCGCCGGAGTTCGCCGCCACGATCTTCACCTTGATCGGTTCGTCTTTTTCCTGGAGTTCTTTGACGATCTGCCACGACTTCTGCTTGTCCGCTTCGGTCAGGGACAATTCGATGAATCCGTCTTCGTTCTCGGGGTTAGAGACTTTGGCGCTGATGACCTCACCCGTGTTCAGGGGTTTCAGGATGTCGCGGCCGTTCATGAGTTCCCGGCCGAGGACGACGCCGGTGCCGATGCCCTGGACCTCGAAATAGGCGACTCGGGAAGCTTTTTCGACGAGCTTTACCGAAACGATCTCGCCCTTCTTTAGGATGGGCACGATTTCCGGCTTGGCTTTGATGAGTTGCGTCAGTGTATCCATAACGGGCTTAATAATATCCAAAACCGGCTTGAAAATCAAGCCTAAATCTGATAAAATGGATTAAATGACAATCAGCTGGCATGGAGGCGGATGTTACAAAATACAGACGCCGAATTTTAACTTGGTGATCGACCCGGAAACCGCGCCTTCGGCCGGAAGCCGTCTGAAAGGCGATTTGATCCTGCATACGGCGCTCGAAACCGGCATCGACGATTTCCCCCCGAAAGAAGAGGAAATTTTCGGCCCGGGCGAATACAATCTGGGTCCGGCGAAGATCAAAGGGGTCTTGGTTTCCAAGGAATCCAAAGGAAATACCCTGAAAACCGTCTACAGCGTCGGACTCGAAGACATTAAGCTCGGGTTTCTCGGAGACATTTCCGCGGACTTGACCGAAGACGAGCTCGACGCTTTGGACGGGATCGATGTTCTTTTCGTTCCGGGATCGGCCGCCCCGAGTTTGCGCTATATCAAGGCCATCGAGCCGAAATTGGCCATTCCGAGGGGAGACGAGAAAAAACTGGCCGCGGAACTCGGCGAAGAGGCTTTGCCGCAGGAAAAGCTAACGATCAAGAAAAAAGACCTCGGCAGCGAAGAAAAGACCAAATTGGCGGTTTTGTCTTCTTGATATATATAATGTAGCTCGGAAAACATGGACGAGGAAAAGAAAAAACAATCGACGGAAAAGATAACGGAGCGGGAAATCACCGCCGAACTCAAGGAGGCTTATCTCGATTACGCCATGTCCGTCATCGTCGGCCGAGCCTTGCCCGACGCGAGGGACGGCTTGAAGCCGGTGCAGCGCCGCATTCTCTGGGCTATGTGGGATATGGGCCTCACTCCCGGAGCCAAATTCATGAAAGCGGCCAGGGTCACCGGAGAGTGTCTCGGAAAATACCATCCGCATGGAGATCTGGCCGTCTACGACGCCATGGTGCGCATGGCCCAGGACTTTTCTTTGCGTTATCCCTTGGTCCAAGGCCAGGGAAACTTCGGTTCGATCGACGGCGATCCGCCGGCGGCCCAGCGCTACACCGAAGCCCGTTTGGCCAAGATATCCGAGGAGCTTCTGGCCGACATCGAAAAAGAAACCACCGACTGGCAGCCGAACTACGACGCTTCGCGGTTCGAGCCCGTTGTTTTACCGGCCAAACTGCCGAATCTTTTGGTGAACGGCGCCTCGGGCATCGCCGTCGGCATGGCCACCAACATTCCGCCGCACAACTTGACCGAAATCATCGACGCCGAAGTTTATTTGATCGACAACCCCGAAGCGTCGACCGAAAATCTTTTGGAGTTCGTCAAAGGACCGGATTTTCCGACCGGTGGAACCATTTACGACAAGAAAGCCATTGCCGCGGCCTATGCCGCGGGTAGGGGAGGCATCACCTGCCGGGCCGTGGCCGACGTCGAGGAAAAAAAGATCGTCATCACCGAGATCCCTTACCAGGTGAACAAGTCCGAGCTCATCGTGAAAATGGCCGAGCTTGTCCAGGACAAAAGGATCGAAGGGATCAAGGATATCCGCGACGAATCCGACAAAGACGGATTGCGGATCGTGATCGATTTGAAAAACGACGCCGTTCCCCAAAAGGTTTTGAACCAGCTTTATAAATTCACCGATCTGCAGAAGGACTTCCATTTGAACATGCTGGCGCTTTCCGACGGCATTCGGGCCGAAGTCATGTCCTTGAAAGACATGCTCGCCGTGCACTTGAAGCATCGGGAAAACGTCGTCCGGCGCCGCGCCGAATTCGATTTGAGGCGGGCCAAAGAAAGGGCCCATATATTGGAAGGCTTGGCCAAGGCGCTTTCGGTCATCGACAAGATCATCTCGACCATCAAGAAGTCCGAAGACAAAGAAGCCGCCAAAAAGAATCTGATCAAGAATTTCGATTTGAGCGAACTCCAGGCCGAAGCCATTTTGGAAATGAAGCTCCAGAGCCTGGCCGCTTTGGAAAGGGATAAAATAGAAAACGAGCTTAAGGAGAAAAAGAAATTGATCGCCGAATTGGAAGCGCTTTTAAAAAGCGCCAAAGCCATCCTGAAAGTGGTCAAAACCGAGATGCTTGCCTTAAAAGACAAATTCGGCGACCAGAGGAAAACCAAAGTGGTCGCCTCCGGGCTCAAGGAGTTTTCCGACGAAGACCTGATCCCCGAAGAAGAGGTGATGATCACCTTTTCCAAAAGCGGATACATCAAGCGGTTGCCGCCGCAGAATATCAAGAGCCAGCACCGGGGCGGCAAAGGAGTCATCGGCTCCGACGTCGGCGAAGACGACTTCCTGACGCACTTCATTTCCGCCGCCACCCACGACAACATCCTTTTCTTCACGGAAAAAGGACGGGTTTTCCAAACCAAGGTTTACGAGATCCCGGCCGCGAGCCGCACGGCCAAAGGCCGGCTGATCCAGAACTTTTTGGAGATTCCGGCGGACGAGGCGGTGAACGCCATCATCACCTATTCGAACGATCAACTGAAATCCGGTTCCGGGTATCTGGTGATGGTGACCTCCAAAGGCGTCATCAAAAAAACCAGCATCAAGGAGTTCGGGAACATCAGACGGAACGGCATCATCGCCATCAATTTGAACAAAGGAGATAAGCTTATCGGCGCCAAGCTTTCCTCGGGCAAGGACGAAATCGTCATCACCTCGGTCGAAGGCCAGGCCATCAGATTCAAGGAATCGGAAACCAGGGCCATGGGCCGGGCCGCTTCCGGAGTGCGGGGCATCAACCTTTCTTCTTCGGATAAGGTGGCTTCGTTCGACATCGTGCCAGCCGAGAAAAAAACCGCCAACCTCTTGAGCGTCATGGATAACGGTTTTGCCAAACAGACTCCCTTGAAGCAGTACAAGGTTCAGAGCCGCGGCGGCAAGGGAATAAAAACCGCCACCATAACGCAGAAAACCGGCAAGCTGGTCGCTTCCTCTGTGGTCTTCGAAGAAACCGAACTGATCGCCCTTTCGGCCAAGGGCCAGATCCTCCGCACGGAAATCAAAAGCGTGCGCGAAACCGCGAGAGCGGCCCAAGGAGTGAGGATCATCAAGCTGAATTCCGGAGACAAGCTCATCGGTATCATCTGTTTGTGATATAATAAAACCTAATATGCTGATTCCACGGGTTTTGGCCCAAGACGCGGAAGAGGCGGTCGAAGCCGCCAGGGGATTGATACCGGCTTGCGACCCTGAAACCGGCTGCGGCTGGGAACAATTCGTTCAATTGTTGAAGAACGGCGTCGATCTTATTTTCAAGATCGTGCCTTTTGTCGCCCTTTACTGGATCGTCTACGGCGGATTCGAGATACTGACCGCCGGAGGAGATAAGGGAAAATTTGACAAAGGCAAGGGAAAGATACAAAACGCCATTATCGGCTTGGTTTTGGTCTACGGTTCGGTTTTGATCTACAATACGATAAAAGGCGTGTTTAGCGGATAAAATGTTCGATTTACTGAAAATATTTTTTGTGAAAAAAGCGATGGCCCAGCAGGCCGTCGTCCCTTCGGAACCAAACGCAACAGTTCCCGACCCAAACGCAATTGTGCCGACCGGATTGCCGACTGATATCGGAGCCTTAATCACCAGGATTTGGAGTCTGGTCTTGTGGATCGCTTCGGCCATTATGATTTACCAGGCTTTTAGAGCGGCTTGGGACTTGATGACTAATAAAAACATTGTTACCGCCCAGGCAAACGCCAAAAATAGATTGTGGAACGCGATCATCGGTCTTGTTGTCATTCTGTTCGCCCAAAGCATTCCGGGAATCGTCAGGGAGTTTTTTGCCGGCTGATTTTGTTTTAACGGCTTTATTCTGTATAATAAGATAAATATTCAAGAAAGGTCATAAAAGGAAATAGAAATGAAAAAAATCAATTATTTGTTAACGGGATTGGCCGTGGTCGCACTAAATATGGGAGTTGTTTTGGCGCAAGCCATTCCTCCGCCTACTGATATCCCTTCGCTCCCGACGAGGACCTGGAGCCTTACCGATATTTACGGATGGCCCACCCTTATTTTTAACTGGTTTTTCTGGATCATCACTATTTTTACGGTCTGGATGATATTGCGGACGGCGTTTGATTTTGTGAAATCCGGAGGAGACACCAATAAAATAAAAGAATTATCTCCAAGAGCCATGAATATCGTTATCGGTATCGCTTTGGCTGTTTTGGCGAGGTCAATACCTTCTATTATCGCCGCCTTTATCACGGGGCGTTAAAACTTCTAATAAATAGGAAGCCTCCGCACAAGGCGGAGGCTTTTTGTTGAAGACCTTATCTGGAAATAGGAGCGAGGATGATCTCGACCGTTTCTCCTTCGGGGCCGAAGAATGTCGGGGCACCGAACTGTTCGCCCCATTTGGCGTCAAGCGGAAGCTTCTTGTCTCCGAACTGGACGAAAGTCTTGTCCGGAGCCGAACCCACAAACCATATCCCGTATCCGGGATATTTTTTGATAAGGGATTTTATCACCGGTCCATCGACTCCCTTATTGTTGCCAGCGAGGACAAGAACCATCTTTTTGTCTTTGCCGAAGTCGTCGGTCTCCTCCGTTAATGAAAACGGCGGAGTAAATTTAACGGTTTCTTCTTGATGCGAAGAAGTGCTGACTGGTCTGTATCTGGCTAGAGATAGGGCGGTGATAATAACTACGACCACAATAATCATCCCTCGTCTTACGCCTGCTTGTTGCAGGCCAAAAGCGAGAGCCGCGGCCAGAATCACAGCCACAATAGTAGCTGTTATCCAACCCACCGGGGATATAGTGATGGCAACCCCGATAGCCACAATCATGGTAGCGGCTACAATCAAACCTCTATTGATCCAGTGAATCCGAAGCCACTGGTAGCTTCGGATGTTTCTCCGGTCCCGTAGCCAAAATATGGCAACGACACCAAAAACCGATATCAGAATCCCCAAAACCGCCATTTCTTCCTCCTCCTATCTGTCTTGTGAAAGTTCACACTTATATATTAATAATATCATATTTCTGCCGACCTGTCAAGGAAAACAAGGCTTTTTATGGATTTTTCGCGGAATAAAGAGCTTTTATGCTATAAATCAATATAAGCCGGGATGGCGAAACTGGCAGACGCGCGGCGTTTAGGGCGCCGTGTCCGCAAGGACTTGAGGGTCCAAATCCCTCTCCCGGCACTATTTTTATCCCCTTCTTCTATCGTGGAAAGCGTCGTGGATTTCTTTCAGGGTTTTATTCGTGAGGTGGGTGTAGATTTGCGTCGTTTGGATGCTCGCGTGGCCGAGCATTTCCTGGACCGCCCTCAAGTCCGCTCCGTTCATCAATAGGTCGGTCGCGAAAAGGTGCCGCAAGGTGTGCGGAGAAACTTTCCGGGCGACCCCGGCCTTGCGGCTGTAAAAGTCGACCAAACGTTCCACGCTCCGCGGCGTTATCCGGCCGATGACGCGCGGATTCGGGCCGTTCGAATAACTCACGAAAAGCGCCTGCTCGGCGTCGGCCCTTTTGTCCAAATAATTCTTGATCGCTTTTTTGGCGCGGTCAGAAATGAAAACCACCCGCAGCTTTTCTCCTTTGCCGCGGACCGTGATCTCGCCGCGCTTCCAATTGAGATACCGGTCGAGGGAACAGAGTTCGGAAACGCGGAGCCCGGTCGAGAAGAAGAGTTCGAGAATAGCTCGGTCGCGAAGAGCTTTCAGACTCGGTCCGGCCGGAGCTTCGAGAATCCGCTCCAGGTCTTCGTATTCGATGATGTCGATCTGCCTTTTGGGGATCTGCGGCAGTTCGATTTTGTCCGGCAAAACGACTTTCACATCCATTTTGATAAGGTAACGGAGGAAATTCCTGATGGCGATGATGCGGTAGCTTTGGGTGTTTTTCTTGAGAGTTGTCTTTTCCGCAAGATAAATGCGGTAGCTCCGGATTTTTTCATTGGTGATATCCGCGGGTTTTTTGATCTTGGAGAACTCGAAGAACTTTTTGAGCGCCCGTTCGTAAACGTCTTTGGTCCGGGGAGAGCGGTTTTTCTCGATCTGGAGATAATCCAGGTAGTCTTTCAGGTATTTCTCGATCATCGCTTGATTTTATCATGTTTGTCGCAAAACATTGAAGCCGGCCGAGTCCGGGAATCGATTTGACGGAAAGGGAAAATCGTTCCCTCTTGAAAAAAATCGAATCCTGGGTTAATCTTAAGAAAATCAAAACAACTCATGCTTACACCCCGCAAAAAATCAATCATCATCAAGACCAAGGGGATTCACGAAACCGACACCGGATCGATCCAGGTCCAGGTCGGGCTTTTGGACAAGCAGATCGACGAACTGACCGCTCATCTGAAAAAGCACCCCAAAGACGTCCATTCCCGACGGGGCTTGCTCAAAATGGTGAGCAAGAGGCGCAAATTGGAGCATTATCTCGCGGCCAAGGCCGCCAAATAAAATGGCTTTTATAAAACATTCTGACCAGAGGATCGGCATTTTTATCGATATCCAGAATCTTTACCACTCCGCGAGGAATCTCTACGGAGCGAGGGTCAATTATTCCGAACTCATCAAAAACCTGACCGACGGCCGGAAGCTGATCCGGGCCATCGCCTATGTCGTTTCGAGCGATCCCCAGACCGGGGAAGAGCTTTTCTTCGAAGCTTTGGAAAAAACCGGGATCGAGCTCCGGAGCAAAGAGATCCAGATTTTCCCGGACGGAACCAAAAAAGCCGATTGGGACGTGGGCATGGCCGTCGACGCCATCAGGCTGGCGGACTCGCTCGACGTCATCGTTCTCGTCACCGGAGACGGCGATTTTCTGCCGCTCGTCCATTATTTGAAATGGGGATTCGGCAAAGCCGTGGAAGTGGCCGCTTTTTCCAAGACCGCTTCGGGCAAACTGAAAGAAGAAGCCGACGGATTTTACGACTTGGAAAAAATGCCGCGGATAACGTTCAGATCGTCGCGCTCGAAAAAACCGATTCAGAGGAACCGATAACATGGAATTGAACAAGAAAGTTTTTATCAAGAACATCGCCGGCCGCGACTTGAAAATCGAAGTCTCCCGCTTGGCCGAACAGACCGACGCCGCGGTTTTCGCCACCTACGGCGGCACGACCGTCTTGGTGACGACGGTCATGGGCAAGTCAGACAGGGAAATCGACTACATGCCGCTCACCGTCGATTACGAAGAAAAATTCTACGCCGCCGGCAAGATCATCGGCAGCCGTTTTGTCCGTCGCGAAGGCCGGCCCTCCGAGGACGCCATTCTTTCCGGCCGCTTGGTTGACCGCAGCATCAGGCCGCTTTTCGACCAGAGGCTCCGCCGCGACATCCAGGTGGTGGTGACCATTCTTTCGATCGACGAAATAAACGAGCCGGATTTCATCGCCTTGATGGCCGCCTCGACCGCTTTGGGGATTTCCGACATTCCCTGGGGAGGCCCGATCGCCGGAGTCAAAGTGGCCAAGATCGGGGACCGCATAGTCATCAATCCTTCGCACGTCGAGACGACCGACAACCCCGAAGTGAGATTCGAAAGCTTTGTCGCCGGCTTGAACGGCAAGATCAACATGATCGAGCTCGAAGGCAACGACGCCGAAGAAAAAGAAATCGTCGAAGCCTACGCCGTAGCTTTGAAAGAAATCGAGGGTTTGGTCGATTTCCAGAAAGAAATCATCAAAGAAATCGGCAAGAAAAAAGCCGACGTCAAATTGGCCGAACCGGACGCGGAGCTCAAAAAAGCGGTTTCCGGATTCTTGGAAACCAGATTGGAAAAAGCGGTCTACATCAAGGAGAAAACCGATCGCGAGCAAAAGCTTTCCGGCCTCGAGGACGAAATGGCGGATCACCTTATCGAAAAAGGATTTTCCGGTGCGGACATGTCCGCCGCCGGAGCTTTGTTCAACAAAGCTTTGGATGAATTGGTCCATAAGAACATTTTGGAAAAAGAGATGCGTCCGGACGGCCGCAAACTCGACGAGGTGAGGGATCTTTACACCGAAACCGGCCTTTTGCCGCGCACTCACGGTTCGGCCATTTTCATCCGCGGCAACACCCAGGCCTTGGCGGTGACCACTCTGGCCGCGCCCGGAGCGGAACAGCTTATCGAGACCATGGAATATTCCGGTAAAAGGCGTTTCATGCTCCATTACAATTTTCCGCCGTATTCGGTCGGCGAAACCGGCTCTTACCGGGGACCGGGACGCCGCGACATCGGCCACGGCGCCTTGGCGGAAAAAGCTTTGCGTCCGCTAATCCCAACGCAAGACGAATTTCCTTACACCATCCGCGTCGTTTCCGAGATCCTTTCTTCGAACGGATCTTCTTCGATGGCCACGGTCTGCGCCGGAAGCATGTCCTTGATGGACGCGGGCGTGCCCATCAAAAAGCCGGCCGCCGGCATCGCCATGGGGCTCATGTCCAACGAAAAAGGCGATTACAAGATTTTGACCGACATCCAGGGGCCGGAAGACCATCACGGAGACATGGATTTCAAGGTGGCCGGCACGGCCGAAGGTGTGAACGCCGTCCAAATGGACGTCAAAATTTGGGGCGTTGATTTGGAGATCGTCGAAAAGACCTTTGTTCAGGCGCGGGAAGCGCGGACGAGGATACTGGAAGCCATGGCAAAGACCATCAAGTCCCCGAAAGAGCTTTCTCCGTACGCGCCGCAGGTGATGGTTATCCATATCGATCCCGACAAGATCGGCGAGGTCATCGGTCCCGGAGGCAAAACGATCAACGCCATCATCGAGAGGACCAAGGCTTTGACGATCGACATCGAACAAACCGGAAAAGTCTTCGTGGCCGCCGACACCAAAGAAGCCGCCTTGAAAGCGGTGGCGGAAATAGAAAGTCTGACCAAAGAATACGAAGTCGGAGAGATCGTCGAGGGGAACGTTGTTCGTCTGCTCGACTTCGGAGCCATCCTCGATTTGGGAGGAGGCCGCGACGGCATGATCCATATTTCGGAATTCAAAGACGGTTTCGTGAAGAATATAAATGACGTTGTTAAAGTCGGCGATTTCCTCCGCGCCAAAGTGATCCGCGTCGAAGACGGCAAGATCGCCCTCTCGGTGAAGCAATTATCCACACAATCCAAATAAAAAAATATTTTGTTGTGCTATCATTAGGGTATGGATAGCCAACAAAATTTTCCTTCGAATCTGTCGTCCGGTCAAAATCAACCAAATCCTCCGTTCGGCGCGGCTCCGTCGTCGTTCAATCCGGCTCCTTTCGGATCGACGCCGGCTTCGATGCCTTCGCCGACCGATCAGTTTCCGTCGTCTCCGACTCCGGTGAACCAGGCTTTTAATATTCCTCCGCAGCCGGCTTCGTTCACCCAACCGAGCCAGCCGCAGCCGATGAACCAGCCGTTTATTCAGGCGAGTCCGGCTCCGGCCGCGCCCGTGCCTCCGCCGCCTTCCGCGCCCGATATGGGCGTCAGGACCATGGCCTCGGACGCGGAATCTTTGCGCACGACCGGCGGCAGCGAAGCCGTTCCCCAGATTCTTTCGACTGCTCCGGCCGGACCGAACGAACCGGTCTTCACTCCGGACGTGGTGAATCTTGCCGGCGGTTCCAAACCCGGATCTCCGAGAAGGTCAAGGGGCTGGCTCACGGCCGTCATCGTCGGCTTGGTCTTGATCGCGGGACTGTTCTTGGCTTTCCGATACGTGATTTTGCCTAGAATGTGTCCGGTTTGCGAAATTTGTACGCCCGTCGAAGAAGAACCCGTGGCCCCGCTTCCGGAAGAAGAGGTGGTCGCGCCGGCGAGGATCCACACTTCGTATTTCACCATTGCGCCGGATCGAACGGAGAACATCCAGCTTGAAACGATCAGCCTTTTGAACATCAAAGAAAGGCTGAGCCAGATTCCGAGCGAGATGATCCAGCCTTCGACCGTCATCGAAACGGTGGTTTCGGACAATGCGGGCCCGATCACCTTCCCTGTGTATATGAACGTCGTCTTTCCGGGAGACATTCCGGAACCTGATTTGGTCGCCGCTTTCGAAGAGGATTTCACCTCTTTCGTCTATTACAACGCCTCTTCCAATCCTTTTCCGGGAGTCATCGCCCGGGTGAGGCCGGGAATCTCGGCCGACGCTTACGAGGCCATCGGCACCAGGTTTGAAGGATCGGCCCAGCTCGCCAACATTTTCTTGACCGACACCGGCAATTTCGGAAGCTTTGACGACGGCAGCATCGATCCGACCAAGCCCGTCCGCTTCGCCAGGGGGTCCAATTCCCAAAGGATCGAATACGGTTTTTTCCAGTCCGGAGAAAACACCTACTGGGTGATAACCACTTCCTACGACGCCATCAAAGAAGCGGTGAGGAGGCTCGGGATTTAACTTGACAAACAAGATCAGGCGAGTATACTGATTGACATTAACCCCCGCTCCGCGGGGGTTTATAAATAAAACGAGTGAAAGTAAAATAAGATAAAGTTTCCGCTTGGCGGAGATAAAATATAAAAAACAAAATGGACTTAAAGCAATTATTGGTGGTCGTCGGCCAGGTGGCCAAGGAAAAAGGCATCGAGCCGGAAAAAATAATCTCGGTCATCGAAGAATCGATCGCCGCCGCCTATCGCAAGGAATACGGCAAAAGGGGAGAGATCATCAAGGCCAAGCTCGACCAAAAAACCGGAGAGATGGCTTTTTGGCAGGTGAAGGAGGTGGTGGACGAGAGTACCGTGAGAGTCGTCTCCGACGAAGATCAGGCCGAAGAACAGCCGGTCGAAACGAGGAGCGAAGACGAAGAGCCGAAGCTTCCTCGGTACAATCCGGAAAGGCACATTTTCATCGACGAAGCCAAGAAGATCAATCCCGACGCCAAGGTCGGCGATAATTTGGAGTTCTCTCTCGAGCCGAGAACCGACTTCGGCCGCATCGCCGCCCAGGCCGCCAAGCAGGTGATCCTGCAAAAGCTCCGAGAAGTGGAAAAAGACATGCTCCTCCAGGAATTCAAAGATAAGGAAGGCAAGGTCGTTTCCGGTATCATCCATCGTTTCGACCGGGGCAATGTCTACGTGGAGATCGGCAAGGCCTTGGGCGTAATGTTCGGCAACGAATCCATTCCCGGGGAGCATTACCGGGTGAACGACCGGATGCGGTTTTACGTTTTAAGCATCCAGGAAGACCGCCGCGGCCAGCCGGGTATCATTCTTTCCCGGTCGCATCCGCGTTTCATCAACAGGCTTTTCGAGCTGGAAGTTCCGGAGATCAACGACGGAACTGTGGAAATAAAAGGCGTCGCCCGGGAACCCGGCAGCCGCACCAAGATCGCCGTCGCTTCCAAGGTTCCGGGAGTCGATCCGGTTGGCTCTTGCGTCGGGCAAAGGGGAACCAGGGTGATGGCGGTGACGAACGAACTCGGAGGGCAGGAGAAAATAGACATCATCGAGTGGTCCGAAGAGCCGGAAAAGTTCGTGGCCGCCGCCCTTTCTCCGGCCAAAGCTTTGAGCGTGGAAATACTGCCGCGCAGGGAAGCCAAGGTGCTCGTGGCCGAAGACCAGCTTAGTCTCGCCATCGGTAAAGGCGGGCAAAACGTCAGGTTGGCCGCCAAGCTGACCGGCATGAAAATCGACGTCCGCTCGCAGTCGCGGCCGGAAGAAGTCCAGGAAGGCGGCATCGCCGATACCGAAGAGGAGGATGTTCTGCCGGAGGCTCTGGACAGCGACACGAAACAAGATAAAATTGAAGAAACCAAAATCATCCCCAAGTTCGTCGGAGAAGACGATTAATAAAATCATGAACAAGAACATGGAAAACGAATCCGAAGGATACCAATACCTGGTGCCGACGGTCATCGAGAAAAGCACCTACGGCGAACGGGCCTACGACATCTATTCCCGCCTCTTGAAAGACCGGGTCGTTTTTCTCGGGGGTCCGATCAACGACCAGGTGGCCAACTTGATAATCGCCCAGCTCCTTTTCCTCGACTACGAGGATCCGAAAAAGCCGATCAAGCTTTACATCAATTCTCCGGGAGGATCGGTTACCGCCGGATTGGCCATCTACGACACGATGCAGCTCGTCCGTCCCACTGTGGAAACCTATTGCGTCGGCATGGCCGCTTCTTTCGCCGCTTTTCTTTTGGCGGCCGGAGCCAAGGGCAAGAGATTCGCTTTACCCAATTCGGAGATCCTTTTGCACCAGGTGATGGGCGCGGCCGAAGGCCAGGCGACCGATATCGAAATCACCGCCAAACAGATCCTGAAAACCAAGCAGAAAGTGAACCAGCTTCTTTCCAAAATGACCGGCCAGCCGCTCGCCAAAATAGAAAAAGACAGCGATCGGGATTTCTGGCTTTCCGTCGAGGAGGCCAAAGATTACGGCTTGATCGATGAAATCATCAAAAAGAACAAATAAGGAAGATAAAATCGCCGACCTTTTATCGCGCGGGGTGGCCGAGATTATCGACCGCGAGCATCTGGAGAAAGCCTTGAAATCCGGAAAGCGTTTGCGGGTGAAGCTCGGCATCGATCCGACCGGGGCGAAGATCCATCTCGGTCGGGCCGTGGCCTTGAGAAAATTGAGGGAGTTCCAGGATTTGGGACACAAGGTGGTGCTCGTGATCGGCGGATTCACCGCCCAAATCGGCGATCCGTCGGACAAGCTGTCCAAGCGGCCCATGCTTTCCGAAGCCGCGGTGAGGAAGAACATGACCGATTACAAGCGCCAGCTCGGAAAAATATTGGATCTTCGGAAAGTCGAGTTCAGGAACAACAACGACTGGCTCCGCAAGCTCAATTTCAAAGAAATAGCCAACCTGGCGGAGAGCTTTTCCGTTCTCCAGATGCTCGAACGCCGCAATTTCAAGGACCGCTTCTCTCGCCGCGAGGAAATCAGTTTGCGCGAATTCTTGTATCCTCTGATGCAGGGTTATGACAGCGTGGCCATCAAAGCCGACGTCGAATTGGGCGGCACCGACCAGCTTTTCAACCTCATGGCCGGCCGGACGATCCAGAAATACTACGGTAAAAAAGAGCAGGATATTTTAGTAAACGAAATGCTCGAAGGCACCGACGGAAGGAAAATGTCGACGAGCTGGGGGAATGTCATCAACATCTCCGACGAGCCGAACGACATGTACGGCAAAGTGATGGCCGTCGACGACAAGCTGATCCCTAAGTATTTTCTGCTTTGCACCGATCTGCCCGAGGAGGAAATAGAAAGTATCGTCGCCTCAAACAATCCCCGTGATGCCAAAGCCAAACTGGCTTGGGAAATCACGGCTTATTACCACGGAGACGAGGCCGCCAAAGGGGCGGAAAGCCATTTTAACAGGGTTTTCAGGGAAAAAGAGGTTCCTCTCGATATCGAGACATTCAAGGCTCCTTTCCCGAAAACGAATATCGTCGATTTGATCGTGGCCGCGGAAATGGCCGCGAGCCGGAGCGAGGCCAAGCGCTTGATCGAGCAAGGCGGGGTGAGCGTCGACGAGAAGAAAATCAACGACCCCTACCAAACAATCGAAATCCCGACTAAGGGAATCGTTCTTCAGGTCGGAAAAAGGAAATTCAAGAAGATCGTTAAATAAAATTCCGTCAGGGCGGATTTTATGATAAAGCTCAGGTTTTTACTTCCAAACCCTTTTTTTATTGGTTTCTTCTTTTTCCCGGAATGATTTCTCGAGATCGACGTCGAAACGATTGCAGATGTCCAAAAGATATATGAAAACATCGGCGATCTCGTGGTCCAGCCGGAATTCTTCCGAATTTTTGTCGATCTTCATTTTGAGCGTTTTTCGGCTGGCTTTAGCCATTTCTCCACATTCTTCCAGGAAAAGCATGAATATTTCCGAAATGGGCTGGCCCTCGAATCCGCGCTCTTTGACCATCTTTTCGACGTATTCTTGAAAATCACGCAGGGTCGGATTTTCTTTAAGGCTGAGATTGCTCATGTTTTTATTGTTGGCGGGAGTTGGAGGAATCGAACCCCCGACCGCGGTTTTGGAGACCGCCGGTATACCACTTACCTAAACTCCCGGAAACCATTTCAGTCTATAAGTTCGCCGAGGATTTGTAAAATTAATCAATCGCTGGCTTTTGGACGCAATCTGCTATAATAAATCCATGAAATGGTTTGACAAAACAGAGGTTAAAGATAAAGCAGGGTTGTCGGAGAAAGAAATGGAATATCTTTATAAGCCGTCTTTTTCCGTTTTCGGGCCTTTAAACATGATCGTCAGGGGCCATTGGGATTTTATCGCGGCCATTGTAGGCCTGAATATTATTACTTGGCTTATGGGAGACGAAGAAACAGTGGCGTCATCAATCTTGGCTTTGATCATTTTAGGTTTTTACGCGTGGTTTCTGTATTTCCAGATTACGAATAGCCGGAGATTGTCCTGGAATAGGAACAAGTGGTCCAGTTTCGAAGATTTTAAGGACTCCGAAAATCGTTGGGCGTTTTGGGGCTATTTGGTATTCAGCCTTATTATTTTGACTTTAGCCGCTTCGTTTATCCAGGGATTTTTGGAGGCTTAATCTGTACAAATAAAATAATCCCGTCTTTGGCGGGGGTTATTTATTATGAGCGGGATACCGGAATCGAACCGGCGCCATTACCTTGGCAAGGTAGCGTACTGCCACTATACTAATCCCGCTTTTTCCTTGATCGCAGAACATTTTCGCGACTTATTTCAGGTTAGTCGAAGATTTGATTCTTGTAAAGAAATCCCATAATATATGGTGAATATGCCAAAGAAACAGGCGCTTTTCTGGCTTAAAATCTCCGGACTCGTCATGGTTGCCGCCGCTGTTTTTTTGTATTTTTACGCTTCGGAGAAAAAGATAGAATTCCCTCCGGAGCTTCTCGAGGCCAAGACGGCGAGTTCGGTCATCGCCGAAGAAATCACCGGCCTTTCGAGCGAGGCCGCCGCCAATCTGGAGGCGATCAGCCGCGAGGACAAAGCCGGAAATTACTATGAGGCCGTTGATCTCGTTATCACCGAGATCAAGAGGAATAACGAGATAAGGGAAAAATGCGTCGGGCTTCTTTCCGAGCTTCAAAAAATGATCGCCGGTCTCGGCGAGGTCAACTCGGTTCAGGCTCAGGCCGCCGGCTTGCAGGCCGTTTCCGCGGAAATGACTCTGGTAAACCAGCTGATGAGCTACAACGACGGATTGCAGACCCTCTTGGAACATCTGCGCTTGAAATTCTTAAGCAGTTCTCCGAAGGATTTCAATGCGGGAACCGCCTCCATTCTCGAAGAAGTCAACGCCCAGGTGGAGCAAATCAACAGCCAGAACCGGAGAGCCCAAACCCTGATCAGGGAGTTCAACAAGTATTTCCAATAAAACAAGCCCTGGCCATGCCACGGGGCTTGTTTTGTTTGCGCCCTCGGGAGGAATCGAACCCCCATTAAGAGATTAGAAGTCTCCGGTTCTGTCCATTGAACTACGAGGGCCTAGTTCTACGCTTTTTTGGAAAAGCGTGTGCCCCCACGAGGAATTGAACCTCGATTGGCGCGTTAGGAGTGCGCAGTTCTATCCGTTGAACTACAGGGGCTTTGACAAAGCCATTCTACAACACTTTTTTCGAGATTGAAAAGCCGCCCCGAAAATGCTAACCTGATTTCATGCCGTGATAGCTCAGTGGTAGAGCGCATCCCTGAAGAGGATGGCGTCGGGGGTTCGATTCCCTCTCGCGGCACAAATTGACTCTTATCGGCCGCGATGCGGCTGCCGCGGAAACCAAACGGAGAGTAGTATAGTGGTAGTATACGTGCTTTGGGAGCACGCGGTCCGAGTTCGATTCTCGGCTCTCCGACAGGATTTGCTCTTCGGTCATTTTTTTGTAGAATACAGAAGCGATGGTGGCCATAGCTTAGTGGTAAAGCTCCGCTCTGTGGAAGCGGCGATACGGGTTCGATTCCCGTTGGTCACCCAGGTTTGTAGATCTCCCCGCTCGATGGGAGATTTAAGTTACAACCAATGAGGTTTCATTTAAATAAGGTGTTGCTACCGAACTCGAAAATCTCGGAGTCCCTTATAAGAATGGTTCTGTCGGTTGTATATGAAAGCCCTTTATTGGGGTTATATTCAAAGCCAAGATAGGTGCAAGATATTTCTCTTTGTTTGATTTCTTTAATGGCCGGCTGTAAGTCCGAGTCGGAGCTGCCCAGAATTATCTCTTTGGCCTTCTTGTCACAGGCAAGGCTCATCATATCTACCGCTATTCTTACATCGACACCTTTTTCTTTAAAAACTAATGTTTTCCCTCCTCTTTGATTTTCTTCTAGTTGGCCCCTTACTCGACCGCTCAAAATTACCTCAAATCCCTGTCTTTCAAGACTGGTTTTTAATAGGCGCTGTTCTTGTATAAGCTGCCTAGATTTTTCTTTACTATCTTTGTGTTCTTTGATTTTGGCAAAATAAAATACTTTTTTATCTATTTTGATACCCGATAACACTTTATTGAATAACCCTTTAAAATCATACTCATGCCATAAAGGTTTTTCTTTCTCGGCGATCTTATAAGCCTCCTTAATCTTGCCTTTAAGGTTTTCGCCGTCAATCAAAAAGATAGTCTTCATTCAGCCAATTGTATCAGTCCTTAGATGGAATAAAAACCCCAGCGGACCTTGCGGCTGGCTGGGGCGTTTATAAACTTAGTATCACTTTTTTGGGTCCGGAAGTCAACAAAGGGTGGGGATAACTAAAAGGTGCTGATTTTGCGAGGTTACAACCTTGTTTTCCTCTATGATGGCACCCTTTCTTTCTATATAATGCTTATATGACCAATCAGCTTAAGCCCGGCGTGGGAGTGGGAGTGATGGTCCTGAGGCAGGGCCGGGTTTTGCTCGGCAAAAGAAACGACGATGCGGAAAAAGCGTCGAGCGAGCTTCACGGAGAAGGCACTTGGACCATGCCTGGAGGAAAATTGGATTTCGGAGAAAAGCTTGAAGAAGCCGCCCGCCGTGAAGCTTTGGAAGAAACAGGCATCAAGCTTAATAAGCTGGAATTGATGAGCGTCGCCGACGAGATTCTGGCGGACAAGCATTTCGTCACCGTCGGATTCCTGTGCGAAGATTTTAACGGAGAGCCGCAAACCATGGAACCGGAAGAAATCACCGAATGGCGATGGTTTTTTCTGGATGAACTTCCGGAAAAGGTATTCCCTCCGAGCGCGAAAATCATCAAGAATTATTTGAACAGAACGATCTACGGATGAGGCGGTTGTTGCTCGTAAAAAAGAAAAGCCGCCTTTTTTAGGGGCGGCGTGGTTCCTATGCATCTCAATCCTCGGTTCTAAAATAGATCTTGTAACGCTCAGTAATCCTAAGCGTCCAGCCCTTCTTCGCGGCGAAACTTCTTATCGCCTCGAGCTTCTGATCATTGTCCAGATCGTTGTGGTAGGGCGGCTTGGGATGTATATGTTTTTCGTAAGTCTCGGCTAACGACTGCGCCCTCCTCTTATTAAGCACGCAATAAGTGAGGGTGGCTAGCTCGCAGTTGTTTTCGTGCGCGATACTGATGATTGCCTCAAGCTTTTGCTCGCGCCTGAGGCGTTCGGGAGGTATCGTCTCTCTTCCTTCTTCGTAAAGAATCCTATAGAGCCTCCCGATAGGCAAGGGCCTCGTATCGTATTGAGCCATTTTGATCCTCCTTTCAAGGTCCGGTGTAGTCGGATTCTATTATGGCCGTTACTTTAAGTCAACATTCAGTTTGCGATCATCCGGAAAGTGGAACAGTTCCTGATGTCGTCCGATCCCAGAAGATATTGGACCAGGCGTTCGTTTCCCAGCCCGTAGCCGGCGTGGGGCTTGGTTTTCTTGGACTTGACGAGGTCGAGATACCAACGAAAATCTTCCAGGGTTCCGCCGCGCTCCTTATGAAGCCTGAACATGTTGGAATCGAGCAGGCGTTTTTCTAGCTTTTCTCCGTTTGGCTCGCGGACGGCCGACCCCACCCCTTCTCCGGCGAAGGGAAAGATCAAATCGGCCGAAAGCACCACCCGCGGATCTTTTTCTGAGACTTTCATGTTGAAGAACTTTATTTCTTTAGGATAGCGCATGATGAATACCGGCCGCGGCTCGGATTCGTTTCCATTGAGCAGTCTGACCACCATGGCTTCGTGATCGGCTTTTAGATCGTCGCCCCAGCGAAGTTCGGGAAATCCGTTCTTCCGCAAAAGATTCAAAGCGTCTTCATAATCTATTCTCCAAAAAGGATCTTCCAGGCTTTGAGAAAATCTTTTCGCGTCGCGGCCGTATTCCTTTCCGAGCGCTTCGGAGTTTTCTTCGATCGCTCTTTTCACCATGGCTTTGACCGCTGCTTCGATATGCTCGAGCAAAACCTCGTACATTTTTTCTTCGTCGTATTTGGATATGTCCGGATCGATGAAGCTCCAGTCGAATTCTTCTTCGATCAGCATGAATTGCCTCAAGTGCCTTGGATCCTCCTCTTCTTCGTCGCGGCCGCTGTGGATCACGGTGTACATTCCGGGAAAGCACTGGAGAAGCTGTTCGAGCGAAAGCTGGCCGGTTTGGGTAAAAAACAATGGATTGTTCATCCGGTTCTGGATTTTAAAAAGAGTGTCCACGTTTTCGCAGGCGCCGGTGATACCGACTATGTGCGGCACTTCGGCGTAGGTGAGTCCGGATTTCCGGTAATGGTCGTGGCCGGCATTGAAAATAGAATTGTTGATTCCGATGAGATTTCTGAAGTGGTTGATGTTCATAGAGTCTTTCTTGTTTGTAATACGAGATTCCCGGCGATCGTCGTTCTCATCAGATCGGCGGCGGAATCGGAGCGAATCCTTCGCGAGTCAAAAAAAATGAGCCAATCGGCTCATTTTTTAAAATGGATTTACGCGGATAATGCGGTTCTGATTTTGGTTCGCGTCTGGGCACTAGGAGTAATTTTATGTTCGGCGGGAATCGATGCAAGGGCTTCCCTGTGGATAATTCTCGGGGCTTTTGTTTCCAAAGAAATTTGGTGTATTCTTCCTATATATGAAATATCCAAAGCTTTGGGACCTGGTTAAAAAAGAAGAAAAAAGGCAGATTCGAGACATCGACCTCATCGCTTCCGAGAATTATGCCTCGGAAGAGGTGAGGGAGCTTTTGGGATCGGTTTTGGTCAACAAATACTCCGAAGGCTATCCGGGAAAGCGCTATTATCCGGGAAACAAATATTACGACGAGATTGAAGAACTGTGCAAAGGGATTGCCTTAAAAGCTTTCCGTTTGAGCCCCTCGAAATGGTCCGCCAATGTCCAGCCTTATTCCGGATCGCCGGCCAATTTCGCGGTTTACGGCGCCTTGCTCGAGCCCGGAGAAACGATCCTGGGAATGAAGCTTGCGGCCGGAGGCCATTTGACCCACGGCCACAAAGTTTCTTTTTCCGGGAAGTTCTTCCACTCGGTCCAATACGGCGTTAACGAGAAAACCGGGCTCATCGACTACGAAGAAATAGAAGCTCTGGCCAAAAAGCACCGTCCGAAAATAATCGTCTCCGGCATTTCCGCCTATCCTCGGAAAATCAATTTCAAGCGCATTGGAGAAATCGCCAAATCCGTCGGCGCTTATCACATGGCCGACATTTCCCATATCGCCGGACTGGTTTTGGCCGGACTCCACCCGACGCCGTTTCCGCATAGCGACGTCGTGACGACGACCACCCACAAGACTCTGGCCGGTCCGAGGGGGGCGATCATTTTTTCCAAAAAAGAGATTGCCGAGAAAATCGACAAAGCGGTTTTTCCCGGGCTCCAGGGCGGCCCGCACAACAACGTCACCGCGGCCAAATGCCAAATGTTCTACGAAGCCCAAAAGCCGCAGTTCAAGAGATACGAGGAGCAGATTTTGAAAAACGCCCGCGCCTTGGCCGAAGAATTAAAAAAACTCGGATTCGATCTGGTGACCGGAGGCACGGACAATCATTTGATGCTCGTGGACTTGAAGAATTTCGGTATCGACGGCCTGACCGCTGAAAAACTGCTCGAAAAAAATCATATTCTCGCGAACCGGAACAGCATTCCCGGAGACACTTCGGCTTTCAAGCCGTCCGGAATCAGGATCGGCACTCCAGCGGTCACGCACCGCGGCATGAAAGAAAAAGACATGGGCCGGATCGCGAAAAGAATCTACGAAATTCTGAAGAAAAAGAAATAAGAAAAGGCCGCCACAACCTTTAAGGTGGGCGGCTTAGCGAATTATGATGAAGGATACTGCCTTCTTTTGGCGGCAAGACGCCGGCTATGATCCCGATATGCTTGGGAATTTTGAGCATACCGAGGATCGTTTGCTTCGGCATAGAGATCTAATACCGTCTCAAGATCTCTTCTGCCGGGGGCGTCGCCAAACATACGTTCCTCCATCATCCGTTCTCTCCTGAGAACGGACTTGTCCAAAAAAAGAACGCTCATATTTCCACCTCCTATTGTTTATAAATACCATATTTTGTGCCTTTTGGCAAGCTATAAAGAAAAACGTTTGTTATCCGGACATTAAAGCCTTCTATATAAGGCTTTTTTAAGCTATGCTCATTTTATGATTCCGCTTAGTGGCGCTTTGATCAGCCAGAATATCTACGAACGGATTAAGCCGATTGTCCCCAAAAACAAGTTCTTGGCCGCCATCCTTGTCGGCGACAACCCGGCTTCTTTGAGTTTCGTCAAAAAACAAAAACAGCAGGCTGCGGAAAAAGCCGGCATCGATTTCCGGGTTTTCGAATTCCCGGAAAGCGTATCGGAAAAGGACCTGGTTTTCGCGGTCGAAAACCTTTCCGCCGACAAAAACTGCGGAGGAATCATTGTCCAGCTTCCTTTGCCGGATCACTTGGACAGGCAAGCGGTTCTCGACGCGGTGCCGCGGGAAAAGGATCCGGATGTCTTGAGTTTGGAATCGATCAAGCTTTTCCGGGAAGGGAAGTCTTTGGTTTTGCCTCCGGCCGTCGGGGCCGTCAAAGAAATCCTGGATTTCCAGAAGATCGATTTGAAGCAAAAATCCGCGGCCGTAATCGGTCTCGGGTTTTTGGTCGGCCGGCCCGTAAGCGATTGGCTCCGGGGGAAATGCCGTGAGCTTTTCTTGATAGACAAAGGAGACGATTTCTCTCCAGTTAAAACCGCGGATATCTTGGTCTTGGGGACCGGGGTTCCCGGAATCGTCAAAGAATCGGAAGTGAAGCCCGACGTCTTGATCATCGATTTCGGATACGGAAAAGACAAAGACGGAAAGCTGAAAGGCGATTTTATTCCATCGGCAGCAGAGACCGGAAAAGGCTATTACACCCCGACTCCCGGAGGCACCGGGCCCATTCTCGTAGCCCGTTTGCTTCTGAACTTTTGCGAGCTTGCTTCCAAAGCCGATTAGAGTGTTTTTGTCGTGCGTTTAGAAAAGCAAAAAATGCTATAATAAACCAAAAGAGAAAAATATGCGTATAAAACCAACCAACATGACCAATTTCCAAAATCATCTGAAAAACATCCGAAAGCGCCGGGGGGGGGGGGTTAAAGGATTAACTTTACTAGAAAAAGCTCTAACTATCGCTTTTATTATCCTGACTATTCAAAAGTCAGTTGTTTTTGCTTGGCAAAACCCAACTCAAAATCCCCCAGGCGGCGGAGGAAGTTTTGTAATCGAGTCTGGTGCGCCGACCAACGTTATCTATATCAAGGCTGACGGAAAAGTGGGAATCGGAATGACAAATCCGGCAACAAAATTGGATGTCTCCGGCGGAATGATAAAAATGTCAAAAGCCACAGCTACGGATAATGGTTCTCCCGGCTTAGTATATGTACATAACGACGATTTTCTATTCAACGGCATTTATATCAATCATTACGGATTTGGTTTCCACAGTCCGGATTCGGAGACTCCAGGTTATACCGGAGCTTATATGTCCGGTTACTATGGTCTGGATCTTTTTACTGGGGGAGTAAGTAGGGTGCATATTTTAAATAACGGTAACATTGGAATTGGCACTGTCTTTCCAACAACCTATTTGGATATCAGAGGCAATTCTCAAGCCATGTCGGCGAGCAATAATGGTATTTTTAATATTTTTTCAACAGATGCGACAGCGATAGATAAGGGAGGGTCGATTGCTTTGGGCGGACAAAGCAACGCGGATGTATTTACTACTTTCGGTAAAATAATCGGTTTTAAAGAGAATGTCACATCGGGCAACACGGCCGGCTTCTTGGCCTTTGGTACACGTCCGAACGGAGGAACTATAAATGAAAGGATGCGTATCACAAGTACCGGTAATGTCGGAATCGGCACAATAACTCCGGGAGCGAAATTAGAAGTAAACGGCAACGCTATCATCGGAGCGGACCCGAACATAACGGCGACCACGATTCCTCTGCGGATCAACGGATTGTCGTTAAGCGACGGAACAAATCCTTATGGCAATTACGCCGGCATACTCTTTGACGCCAATGACGGTTATACGTCGGGAGCGAGGCGTTATTTGATCACTAATGCTTTAGACACAAATAAGTTCGGCATAATCCGTAGCGTTAACCAATCAACGGATCCGGCCTTGGGAACGGCCGGCGCCATCACTTCCGGGACAGCGGATTTGGTGATTGATAATGCCGGCAAAGTCGGAATCGGGACGGCGGCGCCGGGTTATAAATTAGAGGTAAGCGGAGATATTTTGAATCGCGGGAAATCGTATCAATATACATCGCTTGGCCAAGGCAGCGGCGCTCACGGCATCAGCTGGTATAGTCCGGCTTACTATACCTGGTACGATTATATGGCGCCTCCTGGCACCACCAATTCTCCGAGCGGTACGGCCGCTCCGACTGATGCCACCGCCAGCGTAACCAGCTGGGCCAGAAGGTTTAATATCGAAAACGCGTCAGGCTACGGTTGGATCTTCGAATCCGGCTCTAATGCCTCCGGTTCGGCTCCGACTGTCAAATTTGCCATTAGCTCTAACACCGGAAATTTCCATTCCATCGGCAGCGGTACCATCGACGGCGCCTTGACCGTCACCGGCAACGCCAACATCTGCAATCTCGTCTCCTACACCGGAGGCGGCGGCTCCACCCAGTGTCCTGCTGGCTTTTATACCTGGTCTGGTGTAGCCTTAACTTCCGGATACATGCTCTGCTGCAAGGTGAGTAATCCGATTTAGAATAAAAAAACAGCGGCCAACATGGCCGCTGTTTCCATCGATAAAATTATTTGTTCGCTTTTTCCGCTTCGTCGAGCGCTTCCCGGAGTTTCTTTTCTATTTCCCGGAAAAGCTTTTTGTCTTCCTTTAATTTGGCCTTGGCCGCTTCGGTGCCGACGCCGAGTTTTTCCTCGCCGAAAGAATAAGTGTTTCCGGCTTTCTTGATGATTCCCTGGTTGATGGCCGCGTTCATCACGTCTCCCTCGTAGGAAATGCCGTCCGCGAACATGATGTCGAATTCGGCCGTCTTGAAGGGCGCCGCCACTTTGTTTTTGGCCACTTTGGCGCGGACGCGGTTGCCGACCACCTCTTCTCCTTTTTTGATCTGGGCGATCCTCCGGAGATCGATCCTGATCGTCGAATAGAATTTCAAGGCCCGGCCGCCGGGAGTGGTCGTCGGTTCGCCGTAGCCCATCATGCCGATTTTCTCCCGGAGCTGGTTGATGAAAATGATCAGGGTCTTGGATTTGTTGGCGATGGCCGTGATTTTCCTCATGGCCTGGCTGATCATTCTCGCCTGAAGCCCGATGAATTGATCTCCCATTTCTCCCTCGATCTCCGCTTTCGGGGTGAGGGCGGCCACGGAATCGACGACGATGACGTCGATCATTCCGGATCTCACCAGGCTTTCCATGATGTTCAAGGCTTCTTCGCCGCTGTCCGGCTGGGACAAAAGGAGTTCGGAAACCTTAACCCCGATTTTCTTGGCGCGGTCCGGATCGAGCGCGTGTTCGGCGTCGATGAAAGCGGCTTTACCTCCGGCTTTCTGGGCCTCGGCGATCACCTGGAGCCCGAGAGTGCTTTTGCCGGACATTTCCGGCCCGAAGATCTCGACGATTCTTCCTTTGGGGAAGCCGCCGACACCCAAGGCTCGGTCCAAAGAAAAGGAGCCGCTCGCGATCACCTCGACGTCGGCTCTCTTGGTTTCGCCGAGCTTCATGATCGATTCTTCACCGTATTTTTCCCGAAGCGACTCGACGAGGGCGTCGAGGGTTTTCGACCGGTCTTCCTTATTCGACGATTTCGTCTCCTTGGATTTCTTCTCCGATTTCATAGATGATCTGCCTTTGTATTTTCGTTTCCCGACCGAGAAACCTTTTTATTTTGAATTCGAAAGTGTTGATACCCTGTTCGAGCGGCACTTGTTCACTGAAAGAGCCGGTTGAATCCGGATAGATCGGCTCGCCGTTCAATTCGAGCGAATCCCGGGGATCGATTTTCCCTTCGATCGCCGCCATGGGCGCATAAACGATCAAAGCGGTCTCCGGAAGGTTGACCTCGATGCTCGGTATCCCCAGAATGTCTTTTATCTTGAAAGAGCCGGCGATGACCAGGCAAAGCGTCAACGCCACCGGCACCAGCCAGCGGCTGGCTGGTTTTTTGATGGCGAACCGGTTCGACGGCAGAGAATCCTCTTTACCCGAAGTCTTCAGCCCGAGTTTCTTGTAGGCGCTGTAAAGCCCGGCCGGGTCGACTCCGGACGTTTCGGCGATTTTCAAAAGATAGCCGCGGACATAAGGCTCGGCCGGCAAATTCTTGGAGTCGTTCTCCATGAGGGCGAGGAGGTATCTTTTGGGGATATTCGTCGCTTCGCCCAATTTGTCGATATTGAGCCCCTGGCCGGCCATCAATTCCTCCATCAGCTCGGCCAAGGTTTTTTCGTTGTATTTTTCGTTATCCATTATTGAGCGGTTCTTCGTGATGTTCGATTTGATCCAGGTAAACTTCCCTGGGTTTGGCTCCGTCTCCCGGGCCGATAATGCCCTTGTCTTCCATGATATCGAGGAGCCGCGCAGCCCGAGCATAACCGATTTTCAGCCTCCGCTGCAAGAGCGAGGCCGAGGCTTTTTTGGCTTCGGTCACAACCTCCAAAGCTTCGGGATAAAGCTCGTCATCCGTGTCGTTCTCTCCCCCGAAATCGAAAACCGCCGCTCCGGGGTTCGATCCGGAATCGTCGACAATGGCTCTCATTTCCGGCTCGTTGTTTTCGGCGACGAATTTGGCCACGGCTTTGATCTCTCCCTCGGTCACATAGGTGCCCTGGATCCTTTTCGGCTTCGAGAGGTCCGAAGTCATGAAAAGCATGTCTCCGCCTCCCAAGAGTTTTTCCGCTCCGGCCATGTCGAGAATGGTCCGCGAGTCGACTTGGCTCGCCACCTGAAGGGCGATCCTGGTCGTGATATTCGCCTTGATGAGGCCGGTGATGACCTCGACCGACGGCCGCTGGGTGGAAACGACGAGATGGATGCCGGTCGCCCTCGCCATCTGGGCGAGCCTGACGATCGAGCTTTCTATTTCCCGGCCGTAAGCGGCCATGAGATCAGCCAATTCGTCGATGACGATGACGATGTAATTCAGGGGTTCGTCCTTGTGGACGGCGTTGTAGCTTTGGATGTCGCGGTTGCCGCTTTGCATCAGAGTGTCGTAGCGGTGGTCCATTTCGGAAATGGCCCAGCGGAGCGCGGCCACGGCCTTTTTGCCTTCGGTGATGACCGGCGCCACGAGATGGGGGAGTTTGTTATAGGCGGTGAGTTCGACTCGTTTCGGATCGATCATGATGAATTTCAGAGTTTCCGGAGAGTTCTTGTAGAGCAGGGAAACGATCAAACTGTGGATGGCGACGGATTTTCCCGAACCGGTGGCTCCGGCGATGAGCAAGTGCGGCATCTTGGCGATGTTCGGCATGACCGGGTCTCCGGAGATCTCCCGCCCCAAAGCGAAAGTGAGAATGCTCGAGCTTCCGAACTCCGGATAAGCCATGAGGCTGCCGAGCCTGACGATGGCCGCGGATTTGTTCGGCACTTCGATGCCGACCAACGACTTGCCCGGTATTGGCGCTTCGATCCTCAGGGGATGGGCCGCCAAAGCCAGGGCCAGATCCTGGTTCAGGGCGGTGATCCTCGAAAGCTTCACGCCTTCGGCCGGTTTCAAGGTGTAGCGGGTTACCTTGGGACCGATGGTGATTTCTCCCATTTCGACCGGTATGCCGAAACTCTCGAGCGTCCGCCTGATGATGTTGGCGTTCGCCCGCAAATCTCCGGCCGTCGGCTTCTCGTTCTGGCTGTTCAAAAGATCGAGCGGTGGCGGAACGTAATTCTTGAAACTTATTTTCTTGCCGGGTTTTTTGGTTTCCCCGAACCCTTCCGGCTCTTTGACTTCGAGTTCGGCTTCTTTGGGCTTATCGGCCGGCTTTTCTTCGGCCATGGGAGAAATTATTTTCGGCTTGTCGGATACGGTTTCCGGAAAGACCGGCTTAGCGCTTTCTCCGTTTCTGCTTCTCAAAGGCCGGATCTTCAATGGGATGTCGAGCGTCACCAAAATGCTGATGATGAAAATGCTCACCGAAATGATGATGCCGGCGATTTTCCCGAAAGGAGCTTCAATCGCTCCGAAAACGTTTCCGGCGGCTCCGCCTTTTTCCGGATAGAGAATGTCGAGCAGGCTAAGCCCGGCGATGATGAAAAGGGCCGCTCCGAAAAAAGCGTTTTGGCCGAATTCCTTTTTTTCTCCGGAAACGAGAAGGCTTATCCCCAAAATGGCGAAGATTGTCGGAATGAAATAATAGCCGACGCCGAAAGCGATAAAGAGATTGCGATAGACAAAATCTCCGACCGGGCCGGCCTTGGCCCCGGAAGCGAGGAAAAGAATGGCCGCGAGGCCGGAAAAGGCGACTCCGATAACGCTCCTTTTGACCTCGGGACTCAAGATGATCCTGGTCGGCTTTTGTTCGACGGGCTTTTGCTTGCGGTGCTTATTTTTTAGCATTTCGAGCCTCATTATATAGTAAAAATCAAGAAAAATGAACTGATCTTGACAAGACGGGAATAATATGTTATATTTAAAATATAAAGTTCTTTAAGGGGGTAGAAGAAAGAATGTTAGAGAATCTAATTTCCGCAGCAATAGCTGCGGAGAAAGCGGCGATGGAGAATAGGGCCATAGCCGCAGAGCAGTCCCGAAAGACCTATGAACTGCTGATGCAAGCAGCTCAAGAAGTGGGTCGCCCGGTTACGGCGATTCACCACGATTTTCGGCTTTCGGTATCCCTGGATGGGGATATCGAAATGATCCAGAATGGCCGACGCATTACGTACGCAGGTGACGTCGAGGCAAATCGCCGTTTAGCCATCACCGATATAGTCCTCAGCGAGACCTTGCGGGTCGTTGCCGAGGGGAAGGGAATCAGTATCGTCTTCTCGTCATAGTTCCTTACGTCAGTCCGCTCGCAAGCATAGCTTGCGGGCGTATTTTTTTAAAAAATATCAAAACCTGTCATTGACAGGCCAGTCAAAATAGTTGTATCTGGAAATACAGATAGTTCCTTGAAAGGAAGTGCGAGAAAATGAAAGCGCCCCTAGAGGAAATGTATGCGGCTAGTCAGGCGGATATTCGGGAAATCGATCCGATCAAGCAGGCGAGGGCGCCTGTCTGGGCGGGCGAACTTCCAATATCTTTGGTTCACGCGCTGCCAGGCGTAGAAGGTAAACTCGAAGTTTCGATTGCCGTCACGCCTTACGTGCTGCAGTGTTGGGCCGACAATTTGGTGTCCCGGGAAATGGTTTTCGTCATCGGCGGCAAGATTACGGATAACGACATGGCTATGATGGATCGCCGGACGATCGCCGCGAGAAGAGCGGTAGCGGTTTTGCGGCCTAGGCGAGTAGATTTTGTAGTCCGGCGCGATATAAAATCGATCATGTTGATGGATTTCGAATCTTTCGGCCGCAGTTTAGAAAGATTCAGGGAAGCGATGAAATCGGTTCCGGTGCCTTACGGATTTGTTTTTCCGGAAGACATAGCGGAGGGGCTCTGCCGCTAATCGCTTTCATTCTATTGTCATACATCCCGCATTAGTTTGCGGGATGATTTTTATTCGAATTGTTTTGACAATCTTCATGAAACATGCTTTTTTGTGGCCATAGAGCGATCTTTGAGGGAGGCGCAATAAAGTGAAGGTGAGTTCGAGCAAACGTTTCTTGGGAAGGGTCTTGAGATCCATCGTGAAGAACCAGGCCAAAGAACCCGCGACCGGCGATTTCTGGGAAGGGGATTTCTATCTCGTGGGAGGATCTTTCGGGCAAGACAACTTTATCAAGCTTCCTCCGGATGCGGTCCCTTTCATGCTGCAGGATCTGGCGGACGCCTTGGCTGTTTTCGACGAAACCGCCTTCATTGTCAAAGGCGAAATCTCCAAGGAATACCTGCTTTCGGACCGCAGGTGTCTCGTCGAAGACAGGGCGCTCGCGGCATTAAGAAGAGCCTCCCGCGAGCTTCCGGTCGGCCGAGTCTATTTCGTGGTTCGGCAAAAGGACGATTCGGTACTGGTCTGCGGCCGACCGCTTCGGGAGTTCCGCAAAGAGATGGAAAAAGTGCTTCTCTCTTACGGGTTGGTCACTCCCAAAACGGCCCGCGATATGGCCGATCCCTTTTGGCAGGAACGTTGATCGTTCCGATGTCCCCGGCTTATTTTCTTCGTCGCAAAGAAAAGAGCCGGGGATTTTTATTTTCGCAAGGCGTGTTTATATATTTTGTCGGCCGGGCCTTCGGGAATTGAAAAAAATCCGAAAACCCGTTATTCTTCATTATCTTGAATCCATGAAAGACATTGTCGTTATCGATATCGAAACCAAAAACACTTTCGCCGACGTTGGCGGCGAGGAGCACATGGACGAGCTCGAAGTCTCCGTGGCTTGCGTTTATTCCTATAACGAAAACAAATTCCGGAGCTTTTGGGAGACGAATATGGAAGAGCTTGGTAATTTGCTTCGGGAGTCGGGCCTGGTCATCGGCTTCAGCATCAACCGGTTCGATCTGCCGGTTTTGGACCGGTATTTCCCTTTTTCCACCAAGGCCTTGAAACGGCTGGATCTTTTGGAAGAAATCGAAGCCAGTTTCGGCAGCCGCGTCGGACTCGACATCCTCGCCCAGACGAACATCGGCGAAGGAAAAACCCATCACAGCCTCGAGGCCATCAGGCTTTGGAACGAGGGCCAGCACAAGGAACTGGAAAATTATTGCCTGAACGACGTCAAAATCACCAAAGAGCTTTATGAGCTCGCCAAAAGCCAGGGGCATCTTCTGATTCCCGACCGGAAAAGCGGGGAGATCGCCAAGGTGAATCTCGATTTTTCCCGGGTGATCCGCGATCTGGAATCGGCTCCGTCCGCGCTTTTTTAGTTTTTATTTTTCGCGTTTCCGGTTTAAGCTCATAATATGAACCGCGTTTATTTGGATTCGGCCGCCACCACGCCTTTGGATAAGGGCGTTTTGAAGGCGATGACGCCGTATTTTTCAAAAGATTTCGGAAACCCGGGAGCGATCCACGCTTTCGGACAGGAGGCGATGAAAGCGATCGACCAAGCCCGGGAGAAAATCATCCGGCTTTTGGGCGGAAGCGTCTTGGAGGATTTTAGGAACGTCATTTTCACCGGTTCGGCCACCGAAGCCAACAACCTGGCTTTGCGGGGCAGCGTCAAAGAATTTTATAGCCTTAAAAGGAGCGATAAACACCTTCCGGTAAAGATAATCGTCTCCGCCGCGGAGCACGATTCGATCCTGAAAACCGCCGAGGATTTGGAGGCCGAAGGCGTCGAAGTCGTTTATCTCCCCGTAGACAGGAAAGGTTCGGTCGACATCGGAAAATTGAAATCCAGCCTCGACCAGAGAACGGTTTTGGTCTCGGTGCACTACGTGAACAACGAAACCGGCGTTGTCGAAGACGTCGCAGAAATCGGAAAAACAGTCGAAGATTTCCGCCAAAGCCTCGGAGCCAACGAGGTTTTTCCGCTTTTCCATTCGGATGCGGTCCAGGCTTTCCAGTATTTCGATTGCTCTCCCGAGACGATCAAAGCCGATCTAATCACTTTGTCCGGACACAAGATGTTCGGCCCCAAAGGAACCGGGGTTTTGTATTTCAACCGGATCGTTTCCCGAAGAGAGCGCCAGGCCGGAAAGATCATCGGCCTGAAGCCGATCCTGACCGGCGGCGGACAAGAATTCGGGCTCCGTTCGGGCACGGAAAACGTTCCCGGGATCGTGGGATTCGCCGCGGCCGCGGCACTCGCCGACCGAAAAAGAAAAGAATCGTTCGGAAAAGTTTCCGGTCTCCGCGATTTTTTTGCCAAAGGCCTGAAAGCCATCGACAAAGAAATCTCTTTTAACACCCCGCTCGAGAAAAGTAGCCCTCATATTTTGAACGTCAGGTTCCCCGGAGTTAGCTCCGAAGAAATGATCGGCCGGCTCGATCTTCTCGGCATCGCCGCCTCGGCCGGCTCGGCTTGTTCGAGCCGCAGTCTGATGCTTTCCCGCGCTTTGCTCGCCACGGGCATGCCGGAAAAAGAAGTTTCCGAAAGCGTCCGCTTCAGCTTCAGTCGGGATAACGAAAAATCCGGCCTCGCGGCCGGACTCAAAGCCGTCAAAAGAATACTCGGAAGGTAATCATTCTTCCGGGGTTTTGCTCTCGGGTTTGAGGCTGTCGATCAAGGGCTTGGATTCGATGCCCAAGATGGAATTCAATTCCTGGCGATAAGTTTCTTTTTCTATTTTGCGGTCGCCGATGATGAGAGTCGGCGTCGTTTTGATGTTGTAGATTTGGGAAAGGATCTTGATGATGGAGATGTCTTTGTTCGAGACGTCGAAAGAATAGATCATTATTTCCGGATATTCCTGTTTGATCTGCCGAAGCACTTCTCCCTGGTAGACGCAATCTCCGCAGGCCCGGTCGAAAAAATAAAGAATGGTCGTGTACTCCTTACCGCACTTCGCCTCTATCTGCTTCAGGGTGAAAAAGTCGCGGATCTCCATGAGCCAGTAGCTGATTTTCATGTTGACGACCTGGGGATTGTCGGTCGCCAGACGGTTCGCCACCAATTCGAGTTTCTGGCCGAAGACGTCGGTTTCGTTGGTGAAGTTCAAGATCTGCTCCTCGTACATTTCGCAGCTGACGCTCGAAGTCTTGTCTATCAAAGTGAGCATCTCGAGCGAATTCCATTCGGATTGGAGGGCGAGGACGTCGTTTTGGAGGTCTTCCAGTCGCGAGCGGCTCAATCTTTCACTCAAAGCGAACCCGGCGATGAAAATGGTGAAAGAAATGGCGAAGGCGGCGGCGAATTTGAATAAGCTGAATTGTCTTTTGGTTTTATCCATGGATTATTTGTGCCAGGCGAGTTCCCGGTGCGTCAATTCGTAGAAAACGGTAATGGTCCAGAACCCGAGAACGAAAAGGGGATAATAAACGAGAAGATAGGGAACGTAGAACAAGGCCATGTTCTTGAAATCTTTGGGCGAATATTTGCGGATGAAGTAGAGAGAAACGAACGACAAACCGAAGATGACGATGGAAATGATCTGCATGGCCGTCGGCTGGATGAAGAATTTGTCGAACCGGAAAAAGTTGTCGAAACGAAGCGGCGAAATATGGAAGAGCGTTCCGTATTCGAATCTCTTGGCGGAGATGGCCGCGAAATCGGCGGCCGAGAAGAGAAAAAGGCCGAAGGCGATGCTAAGGAGGACGATGGTCGACGGAAAAATGAACAGCCCGAAATCCCCGTATACCGGGTTTGCGAAGAACTTGCGGTATTTGACGAAATTCCTGATGGTGCCGCGGTTCCATCTGACCCTTTGGTTCTTCAAGGCTTTGATCGTTCCCGGCGCGCTCGTGAAAACTTCGGCGTTGTGGCAATACTCGATCGAATACTGGTGTTTCTGGAGCCGCAAGGCGATCTCGCCGTCTTCGGTGATGTTTTCTTCGTCGAATCCGCCGATTTCGTCGAAAATCGACCTCCGGTAGGCGCTGAACGGCCCGGGCGTCACGAGCAGGCCGTTGGCGAAAGAATTCATTTTCCTGATGTAAAAGCAGAAAAGATATTCGGCGCTCTGGATTTTCTGGAGAAAGGTCTTCGGGTCGCGGATTTTCATGGCGGCGACCACCGCCGCCACGCGGTCGCTTTTCGAGAAATAAGGGATCATGTTTTTCAAGGCGTCCGGAGAAACGCAAGAATCGGCGTCGAGCGTCACCATGATTTCCGTATCGATCATCTTGATGGCGGCGTTCATGGTTCTCGCCTTGCCTCCGTGGGGGTTGGCGCTCGCCCGAATGTCCCGCCCCGGATGCTTTCCGGCCTCTACCCTCGCCATCTCCAGGGTTCTGTCTTTGGAGCCGTCGTCCATGACGAGGATATGGAGTTTTTCGGACGGATAATCCAGCCCGGCGGCCGAGGCGATGGTGGCGGCGATGTTTTTTTCTTCGTTATAAGCCGGGATGACGATGGCGACGCTCGGGTATTCTCCGGGCTCCTCCGAAACGTCGATCTCCTCCTTGTTCTCGATGAAAGTGAGAAGGTAGAAAACAGCCATGAAAAGGGCCACGAATTCCGCCAAATAAGCCGTAATCTGAGTCAGGTAACCGAACATTTCTTTTATATATAATATATGTAGCTTTATCCCGGATAAAGCCAGTTGACCCCAAATTATAGGAATCTTAAAATTATTTGGCAACCAGGCGCTAAAAGGTCTCAAATCATTTCTTTAAATCAATGAAAAAAAGATCGGCGGTTTTCGCCGTCGCGGTTCTCGTCTTGGCGGTCGGCGGATTTTGTCTTTTCAGGAACCAAGCCAAAGCGAGCTTCCTCGGCGATTTTTACGACAAATACCTTAGATCTTTCCTTGTTTTTCCGGAAAAACAAGGAGAAAACCCGGTCCCGGAGCTTTACGGCCCGACCGACGCCTATGAAAACGCGGTCGTCAAAGCGGTGGAAAAAGCGAGTCCGAGCGTGGTTTCCATTGTCGTTTCCAAGGATCTACCCATTCTCGAGCAATGCCTTTACGATCCGTTCAACGGGTTTTTCCGGGGCGATTCGGGCTGGCGCTTCACCGTCCCCTGTTTTTCGGCGGACAAAACCGAAAAGCGGGAAATCGGCGGCGGAACCGGATTCGTGGTTTCCGAAGACGGCCTTATCATCACCAACAACCACGTGGTGGAGGACACCGAGGCCGAATACACGGTCATCCTGAATAACGCGGCCAAAGAGACGGCCACTGTCTTGGCCAGAGACGCGGACAAGGACTTGGCCTTGATACGGATCCCGGCCACCGGACTGGCCGCCTTGCCGCTGGCCGACTCGGAGACGGTCAGACCCGGACAGACGGCCATTGCCATTGGCAATGCCTTGGCCGAGTTCGAAAACACAGTATCTGTCGGCGTTGTTTCGGGCTTGGCCAGGAATGTCACGGCCAAAGACGGCCAGACTGGCCGAACAATCACCATCGACAATGTCATCCAGACGGACGCGGCCATTAATCCCGGCAACTCCGGTGGCCCTCTCCTTAACCTGAAGGCCGAGGTCATTGGCATCAACACGGCCATCGTGTCCGGCGCCGAGAACATCGGCTTTGCCATCCCGGCCAACAAGGCAAAGGCGGTCATGGCCGCCTTCTTGGAAGAGCAAGCCCCGCGATCAGAATAAGGGCAATGCCTTATCGGTTGTTAAGCTATTGATCAATGGCTTAACAACTGTTAACATACAAATTATGGAAAAAGAGTATTTAACAACCGCCGAAGCCGCCGAAAAGCTCGGCATCAGCCGGGTGGCGGTATTCCAAAGAATCAAAGCCGGGACTTTGAAAGCCGAGAGATTCGGTCGGAGTTTCGCCATTCCGAAGTCGGAAATCGTGGAAAAAGCGGAGTTTTCCGAAAAAGACAAAAAAACCATCGAAAAAGCCGTAAGAAAGACCGTCGAGGAATACGGGGTCGCTTTAAAGATGCTTGGCCGGGAATAAGGCCCGATCATGAAAACTTCGGGCATTTCGATCGAAGAAATAGAATACGTGGCCTATTGGCTGGCCAAGGAATTGATGTCTTTCGACGAGCCGATTCCGGATTTTGACACGAGAGATCCGCACAAACTCGAGACTTGTGCGGCTTTGCCTTTCCAGACCTGGGACAAGCGGTTCTTGTATAAAGGCCTGATACCGAAAGCGGCCATTTTGTTTTACGCGATCATCAAGGATCATCCTTCCCAAAACGGAAACAAGCGCATCGCAGTGACGACGACGCTTTATTTTCTTTACAAAAACGGCCGCTGGCTGAAAATAGACAACCAGGAACTGTATAATCTGGCGAGATGGGTGGCCGACAGCAATCCCAAAGTCAAAAACGAGACTGTTAAAGCCGTGGAAAGGTTGTTAAAAACGCATCTCGTCAAGATTTAGAAGTCCGTTATTTGACATCCGGAATTCGGAATTGTTATTTTATTTCAATCGCGTTGTGTCATAATTAGCGTAAATCATCATGAATTCTTTCAATCGTTTCACTTTAAAGGCGCAGGAAGCGCTCCAATCGGCTCAGGACATCGCTTCGTCCATGAAGCACGGAGAATTCCGCAGCCTTCATCTTTTGTACGCCCTGATCGGCGATTCCGAATCCCTGGTCCAGCCGATCTTGGAGAAACTGAACGTGGATCCGGTGGCCCTCGAAGACGACATCAACGCCGAATTGCGGCGTTTGCCGAAGATTTTCGCGGATTCGAACGTTTCCCAGATGTATCTTTCCCAGGAAGTGGTCAAAATCATCGAAGCCGGAGTCCGTTTCAGCCAGATGAACAAAGACGAGTTCATTTCCTGCGAGCATCTGCTTTTGGGGGTTTTCGAGGTCGTTTCTCCGGCCAAAATGCTTCTTGAGCGCCACGGCGTCACCCGCGAAGGATTGATGCGGGCTTTGGCCGAGCTTAGGGGCAGCGCCAAGGTGACCGACGAGACTCCGGAATCCAAATTCCAGGTTTTGGAAAAATACTCGGAAAACCTGACAAACAAGGCCCGCGAAGGAAAGCTCGATCCCTTGATCGGCCGCGACGAAGAGCTTCGCCGCGTGATCCAGGTTTTGTCCCGCCGCACCAAGAACAATCCGGTATTGATCGGCGAACCCGGGGTCGGTAAAACCGCCATTGTCGAGGGCTTGGCCCAGAAAATCGTTTCCGGAGACGTTCCGGAAACCTTGAAGGGAAAAGAGATCGTTTCCCTCGATTTGGGGTCTTTGATCGCCGGAACCAAGTTCCGCGGAGAATTCGAAGATCGGTTAAAGGCTTTTATCAAGGAAATCAAGAATTCTAGCGGCAAACTGATCCTTTTCATCGACGAAATCCACATGATCATCGGAGCCGGTTCGGCCGAAGGCGCCATGGACGCCTCGAATCTTTTGAAACCGAGCCTGGCGCGCGGAGAACTGCACGCCATCGGCGCGACCACCACCAAGGAATACCAGCGGCACATCGAGAAAGACGCCGCCCTGGAACGCCGGTTCCAGCCGATCATGGTCGAGGAACCGTCGCTTGAGGACAGCGTCACCATTTTGAGGGGCCTCAAGGAAAAATACGAGGTTCACCACGGCCTGAAAATCAGCGATGACGCCTTGATCGCGGCCGTAAATTTGTCCGCCCGCTACATTTCCGATCGGTTTTTGCCGGACAAGGCGGTGGACGTCATCGACGAGGCTTCGGCCGCGAGAAAACTCGAGTCCGAATCCGTGCCCCAGTCCATCGACAGCCTTAAAAAGCAAATCACCAGTCTGGAAATAGAGAAAAAGGCCTTGAAAAAGGAATCCGGAAGCGAATCCCGGCAAAAAGCCATCGACAAATCCTTGAAGGATCTGAAAAAGCAATACGACGGCCTTTCCGGAGAATGGCAGGCCGAAAGAATGGTTTTCGAGAACGTCCACAATCTGAGGAAAAGGATCGAGGATCTGCGACGCTCGGCCGAAGTGGCCGAACGCGACGGAGATTTGGAAACCGTGGCCAAGATCCGCTACGGCGAATTGCCGCAGGCGGAAAAAGAATTCGTTGCCTACGAGAAAAAGCATTTCGGAGCCAAAGCGCAGAAAGAGCGTTTCATCAAAGAGCAAGTCGACGCCGAGGACGTGGCCAAGGTGATTTCCCGCTGGACCGGCGTGCCCGTGGCGAACATGCTCGAATCTGAAGCGGAAAAATTGACGAGAATCGAAGAAGAATTGGAAAAGAGGGTCATCGGCCAGGAAGAAGCCGTGGCCGCGGTCTCGAACGCTTTGCGCCGCAGCCGGGCCGGACTGGCCGACCCGAACCGGCCTTTGGGATCGTTCATGTTCATGGGTCCGACCGGAGTCGGTAAAACCGAGCTCGCTCGGGCTCTGGCCGACTTCATGTTCAATCGCGACGACGCCATCGTCAGGATCGACATGTCCGAATACATGGAAAAGCATTCGGTGGCGCGCTTGATCGGTTCGCCTCCGGGATACGTCGGCCACGAAGAAGGGGGACAGCTCACCGAGACCGTGAGGCACAAACCCTACAGCCTGATCCTTTTCGACGAAATCGAAAAAGCCCACCCCGAGGTCTTCAACGTGCTCTTGCAGGTTTTGGACAACGGAAGACTGACCGACGGCAAAGGGAAGACCGTCAATTTCAAGAACACCATCATCATTTTGACTTCGAACGTCGGCTCCGAACTTAACCGCGAGATCTCGCGGGTCGGATTCCACATGTCGGCCGACGAATTCAAGAGCAAGGAAGAGGATTACCGGACGAGAATGATGGAGGCGCTCCGCGACCGCTTCCGGCCGGAATTCTTGAACCGCCTGGACGAGATCATCGTCTTCCATTCTTTGACCAAGGCGGACATTTTGAAGATCGTCGACATCCAGATCGAAGGATTGCGGAAGCAGCTCGCCGAAAGGGGAATCAAGGCGACGATCGACGCCGAGACCAAAAAATACATCGCCGAAAAAGGCTATGATCCGGAGTTCGGCGCCCGGCCTTTGAAGCGTTTTATCCAAAAAACCATTCTCGACCGGCTGGCCGACCAGTTGATAAGGAAAGAAATCAAAAATGGCGGAAAGATTAAAATCAGTCTGGAAAATTCCGAAATTAAGATTAGGAGTTAAAGCCGCCTGTTTGGCGGCCTCCTTTTTCTATCTCCCTTTTTGGGTTTCGGCTTTGCTCGCCTGCTTTCTTTATTTTTACCCGGCCCTGAACACGGAAAAGCTTTTGGCTTCGTTTCTCTCGAGTCTGTTTTTGGGATTTGTCTTTTCCGAGATCATGTCGGCTGCCGATCTTTGGCTCGTTTCCAGCGTTATCTTTTATCTGCTTCTCGGAGTGAAAGATATGGTTTTCCTGAATCAGAAATCGGTTTACGGATTGCTTTTCTCCGTTCTCATGGTGGCCGGATTTTTCGGGGTTTTGTCCGGAGCGATTTCTCCCTGGATTTTGGCTTTGCTCGTTTTCATACTTTTCAGGGAGTTTTTCTCGATCATCCTTCCGTCGTATCCGAAGAGGGCCAAACTCTTCGCCGCTGCCATGGCCTTGATCTCTTTCCAGGTTTTTTGGATCTGCTCGTGGTTTGATTTTCCGCAGATCCTCATGGCCAGGCTGTGGATAAGTCCGGAAAAAGCAGACATGCTTTCGGCCTTGATGATCTTCGGCTGGATCGGTTTGGGTTTGAACCTTCTGACGATTTCCCTAAACGGCCGGATCAGGCCCAAAATCGTCTTCGGCCATTTGGCGGCCATGGCCGTCTTGATCGGCTTGACACTTGTCCTTGTCTTTTGATAGTGTCAGGCCAATATGGCAGTCTATCTGACAGAGCAGCAGGAGCTTGCCAATGACATCGCGGCGGCCACTTTCAGGGTGGCCGCGTTGGTCAAGGAGGCCAAGTTAAGGACAGAGCTCAATTTGGCCGTGTTTGACCTGATACTGTCCGGGTCAACCGAGACCATGGCCAAACTCAAGGTTTTGATAAGATTTGGCCAGTCAATCAAGGAAATCAAGGACATCAACGCCGAGGTGCTTTTGAGGGAACTCGGCCACTTGGAAGAAATGGCTGTGTCCGCGGAGACGGCCATGGCCGATGTCAATGTCATGGCCGTGTTCGATGGCAGTCAGTATGGCCGTGACATTGGCGATGGCCGTCTGTCCGGACAGACGGCCAAATGGCCGTCTGGCAGTCTCTCGCGGCCAAGCGGCCAAATCAAGGACAGCGCCGGTGTCCAACCGGTCAAGATCGAGCGGGTGTTCCGGTTCATCGCCGGCCGGCCGGAAACGCGGGTCAGGGATTTGAAACAGGGACTTCCTGATTTAAGCGACCGGACTTTACGCCGGGCGATTGAAAAGCTCGTCAAATCCGGTAAAATTGAAAGAGTGGGGAATATCGGACCGTCGGGATTTTACCGGTCGAGGACTTCTCTTCCGAAAACCGCGGTCAATCCCACGCTCCTCAAAACCTCCGAAAACCGTAACCCCGGAACGATAATTGCGTTGTAATCAGTAAGTTGGTATATTGGACTTGCTTTGTGTGAGGCAAAGCGACCCGAAGCGGATTTATCCGTGTTCGGATTCTTCTGCCTCGCCCCAAGCGAGGAATTTTCTTTTATAGCTACCAGGATTATCTTCGAGCATCGGCTTGTGTGGCTTGCCTCACGAGTCCGGATTAGCCGGTCGATGATGTCGCGGAGAATAATCTTCCGAAAAACAAAAAAGCATTTAACTTTCTACAGAAATTAATAAATGAGTAAGTTTACACAGAAAGTTGTGTCCGCGGCCTTGGCTTTGGCTACGGTCGTTTCGCTTTCTGGCAATGTGGCTCACGGCCAAACAATGACGGCCGCTGAGATCCAGGCCATGATCGCGACTTTGACCGCCCAATTGGCTCAGCTGCAGGCGCAACTCGGTTCTGCCACAGGAACTCCTAGCGCTGCCTACAACTTCACCCGCGACCTCACCGTGGGTTCAGAGGGTGCGGACGTGACGGCTTTGCAGAATTTCCTGATAGCGCAGAATAAAGGAGCTGCCGCCCGCGCCTTGGGCAATGTCGGCGCCACCGGCTATTTTGGTACTTATACCAGAAACGCCGTCGCCGAATACCAGGCTTCTCGCGGCATCACTCCGACCTTGGGCTATTTCGGCCCAATCACGCGGGCTGACGTCAATGCGTTGTCCGTGTATGTTCCACCGTCTTCGGGGACTCCGGTTGGAGGTCCGTTGACCATCGCTCTTGCGAATGACAATCCTGCTTCGGCCAATGTCCAGAGAGGATCGGCCAACAACCAAGTCTTGAAGATCGTCTTGACCGCCGGCTCTTCGCCCGTTTCCATCACCGGCCTCACTTTGAGGTCTTATGGAACGACTGAAGCGACCGGTCAGGTTGATGTTTCCGCCGTCAAGCTTTTTGACGAGAACGGAGTTCAAGTCGGAAACGACAGGACTCCTACCGGAAACCAAGTCATCTTCGTGATTGTTCCGGCTTTGACGATTCCCGCCAACAGCTCGAGAACTCTCACCGCTACCGTTAACGTCGGGGCAAACGCCCAACCCGTGGCTGTTGTTCGCTACGGAATCGAATCCGCTACCGCCATCTCCGGCGCTACCTTCTCTGGTAACTATCCGGTTGTCGGCAATAGCTTCACCATTGTTCCGGCCGGACAGCTTGGCGCTTTGACCGTTGGTCAATTTTCGACCCTTCCGAAGTCCAACGTTAAGACCGGTGAAAGAGACGTCGTTATCGAAAGATTCAACGTTTCCGCCGGCTCTAACGAGGACATCATGGTTAACCAGGTTGTCTTGACGAGAGTCCTCGGAACTGACACCAACTTCTCGAATCTTCGTTTGAGAAGGGTGGGTGAGTCCGGTATTATCGCCGGACCGGTTTCCTTCTCTAATAAGAAGGCGACCTTTAACCTGATGAGTCCGATCAGCCTCACGAGGGGAGCTTCCGTTAACTTAGAAGTTATCGGAGACCTTTCTGACGCTGTCGGCACTCCGTTCTCCGCGCAGATTATCGCTGGTGGAGTAGTTGGCCGCGGCGTCTCTTCCGGAACGAATGTTACTTCGTCCGGAAACACTGCCGCTGACGCCATTGTTTTGGGCGATGAGGGTTTGGCCGTTTCTATGTCCGCCTCTCATCCTCAGGGCACTGCCGCCAACGTGGTTGAATCCGCGAACAGAGTCAATCTGGCCGCGTTCGACATCCGCGCTACCGGCGGGAACGTCATCTTGAACACCATCTTGGTGAAATTCGTTGACGCCACGGAGGCTCTTGCCCCCGCGAACTATCTGTCTTCAGTCGGTCTCTACGAAGGAGACTCCCTGATTTCTGATTTGATCAACGTGGATGACGAGAACAATCAGACCTTCTCGACAAACTGGACCATTCCGGCGAACACGACCAAGACTTTGACCGTGAAAGGTATCACGAGCACTCTTGACGCGCCAGCTCCAAAAGATGTCATCACCATCACCTACGGAGGTCACACCGGTTACGGTCTTGCTTCCGGTAATGCCGTTGACAACCTCGTTGTCAATACTCCGGCTACCGCGATCAATGTCTACGCGAGCGGCATCGCCATCATCGCTGCCGATACGGTTCTTACCCCGTACAACCAGGGTATTGTCGTTCCTTCGGTGAACGTCACCTTGGGCGCCTTGAAAGTCACCTCGCAGAGGGAAGACATGAAGTTGCAGAAACTCGTGTTGACTCCTGGGGGTGCCGGCACTGTTGGACAAGCTACCTTGTACTCCGCTGACGGCACGACTGTCTTGAGCGATTCGGTTACCCTTCAGGGTGGAGTGTTTACCTTCACGACCGGCGATTTCGACACCGACATCGTCTTCTCGAAGGACACTCCGAAGACCATCTTGGTCAAGGGCAACCCGACGGCGGTGGGAGACGGTTACACGCTTACCATCGCCAACGCTGCCGACCAGTTGGAATTTGTCGGACAGCAATCCGGAACAGAGTACGATGCGAACGTCGCCCCCGACCAATTGGCCTTCAACTTCGCCATCACCACTCCGCATGCGGGAGGCACCTTTGATTTGGACGCCGAAGTCGCGACCATTGCGAAGGACGCTTCCTCGCCCTCGGGTACTGTTTCCAGAGGTTCGTTCCAGACCTATGCCACTTGGAATGTCGTCAATAACTCCTCTACGAGTGTTACCATTAATCTCTCGGAGATTAAATTCACTTCCAAGACTGGTTTGCCGTCTGGATTGAATGACGCCGCCGACGAAGTCCTCTTCAGGGTTGTCGATGAAAACGGCACCGTTGTCTTTGCTGGAAACGCCGCCGCGGATGACTTGGTGAAAGCCGATGGCACTATCCACTTCAACGGTGGTACTCCGGACTACAAGGGCAGGTTTCTCGCCGTTCCGTACGGAACACCGAAGAAGATATCTCTCCAGATAATCACCACCGATACGGCTAAATGGCCGTCAACCACTCAAATGCAGTGGTCCATCGAAGCGATGGGAGATGTTGTTCTTGAAACCGGCGTTCCGGATGGAGCTGCCGAGGGAGATGTCGGCTACGCCGCTGGTGTTTGGACCATCCCGGCTGTGACGAACATCGTTACGCTTCCGTAGTTTTTCTTCTTGAGTCAAGAATCACTACCAAACCAAAAGGCCCCCTTCGGGGGGTCTTTTGGTTATTCACACGAAACAATTATCCATTCGCTGCGTTATATTGTATAATACTGCCATACGACGCGCGTTCGTTTCGCTTATCTTCTATCTTTTCCCTGTTTCTTTCGCTGGATTTTCCGCGAAGACGTTTGCTTCGGCAAACAGGGGAATCCAGGAGAGGTCCAGATAGTATGGTCGATAGCGCTCGGGCGCGGCGTCGCAAAAAGATAAATCAAAATAATTAATCAAAACAAATAATGAAAAAATTATTTCCAATTCTAGCCATAGGGGTTCTGGCTGTAGGATTCGTGATTTTTACAACCCTTTCCGTCGAAGCCGCCGAACCGACGGGTACTCTTACTGGAACAGCGGTAGTCAACCTGAATGTCGGTGAAATGAGGGAATTACCCACCCTTACTATCACCACTCCCAATCCGAGCGATATCACGGCCCTCGCCGCCACGGGAGACATAAGAATCGAAATACCGAATACGGTAAATGCCATTTGGAATGTTAATGTGACGACTCCCGAATTCGGTGGAAGCGAGGACATCACCGATAAGGTTGCCTCGACCATTAGCTATGTTTCCACCAAGGAACTCCTTATTGACGTTACCGAAGACTTTGACGCGGGCGAAGTTTTGACCATTTCCGGTTTGTCAGTCATCGGTCACACCGCCGCTAGCGCTGGAGCCAATCTTACTTGGGCGGTTGACGGAACCACTCCGACCTTTGATACCGCCGATGCGAGCACGGCGATCACCGTTGTAACGACCGGCCCGCAAGAGACGCTGACCGGAGTCACCGTCAGCACATCCAACTCCGTCATTGAAGAAGAAAATGTAACTTACACGATACAGCTTACTCAACCGGCTGGAAGCGTTCTTCCGAAGGACGGTATCATAGAGCTTACTTTCCCGGCGAACACCGACCTGTCAAATATCACGTTCGCGGCGTCCGGCCCTGCGGGTGTCGGTACTTTTACTCCGAACGACACGGCAAATGTTCTTTCCGTGGAGAGAGTCGGCGACGGTACCGCTTTCTTTGGTGCGGGAGCGATTACCTTTACTATAGGGGATGTTATAAATACTGATACGGCAGGCGCTGGCAATACTGTTGCTGTCGAGTTCCGAACCACCGACAGTGAGCTGCTTTCTTCGGGAACATCCGCCGCATTCACCACTCTCGCCGTCCCCGCAACCATGGCGATGACCTGCGAATCGTCCGGCCAAGCCGGAGCCATCTGGCTCCGCTGGACCGAACCGGACGGCGCCCTTGGCGGCGAATACACTGTTAAGCGTTCAGGCGCGGCTATTCTTGAAGCCCAATGGGCCGGCGCGACCGTCGTCGACCAAACTTGGGTTCCTGGCGCGAAGGGACTTGCTCATCAGGAGCTCGTCACCGGATTGAATCCGAACACCACTTACTACTTCGCGATTAAGACCACGAGCGCGGGTCTTAAAGAATCGGTCATCTCTAATTCTCCCTCCTGCGTCGCTCCCCGCGGTTCTGCTTCTGTGGCCGCTGACACCATCGCTCCTACGACTATCTTTACTTATCCCGCGTCCAACTCCACTGTCGGTACCGGAGCGGTTGTCATCAGGGGAACTGCTAGGGACACCGGCGGTTCTTCCGTCCAAAAAGTGGAGATATCGCTCGATAACGGAACGACTTGGAACCAAGCGACCATTACCGAAGACGAAGGCAACAACAGGATCTGGCATTTCGACGTCACTAATGCTCCTGTCGGAACCATGACTGTAAAAGCCCGCGCCACCGACTGGGCCAACAACGTCGAGGCCAACGGTCCGACCCTTACTTTCAATGTTTCCTCGACCGGAACTCCGATCACGCCCGGTGAGCCGACCATTCCTTCTCTTCCGGCCGGCGCCACGGCCGACGAGATCAGAACGGCCATCACCGCTGTCCAGCAACAGCTTATCGTCTTGATCCAGCAGTTGATCCTACAGCTTATCGCTCAACTGCAGGCGATGCTGTAAAGAAATACTTCGATTGTATTCCAAAATCTCCTCTGTCAAACAGGGGAGATTTTGTATTTTGATGTTATCCGCATGAATCAGCAGCATTCGCGTTTAAGGTTTTACGATATTTCGTCTATTCTTGTATAATATAAACGGCACACGTGTAATCTCTTATCCTAACTCCTATTTCTTTGGCCGTCATTCTTAAAATGAAAAAAGTTTTTTTAATTTTAACCGCATCGATTATAATTCTGCTTCCTTCAGCGGTTCCTCGTGTTGAAGCCGCCGCGCCGGTCGACGCCACGCTGGTTTTGGATATCGGCGACGGCAGCAGCAGCCTTTTCGTGAATCGGGGCGCGATAAAGGATATAGGTACGATTACCATAAACGAAGGCCCGGGCGCTACCATCGACATTACCGCCGCGGGCGACATAAGAATATGGCTTCCGATAGGCGAGCCGGTTGTTTGGGATACGACCGATACTTCGATAATTGTCGGCGGCGGCGCTTTCGGAAAGGTCTCGCCGACCGTCACTTACTATGATGGCCTGGGTACGGGCAGGACTGTTGTTATTGACGTTATCGAGAACTTTGTTGCCGGCGATGAAATCACGATCTCCGGGTTGTCTATCATTAGTTATAATGTCGGTGGATTGAACCAAAGACTCAATTGGGCGACCGACACTTCGACCTACAGCCAAAATGGCGTAACCGCCATAATAAGCGGCAACCCTTCGGGCGTCGAAGCGGTCCTGACGGATGTCTTGAGTCCTACGATTACCGACCCCGTGAAAAGCGAGGCGGACGTCGCTTATGTTCTTTCTTTCACGCTTCCGCAAAACGGCATTATTCTGAACAATGGCCAGATAGTCGTCACTTTCCCGGCCGGGTTTGACATTACCG
>JAKPNH010000005.1 GCA_029548485.1 bacterium | reverse complement strand
ATCATCCACCCCGTCAACATAAAGAGCATTCCCCACCTTCCCCTCGACAAAAGCCATACCCGAGCCGTTAGCGTTCGAGGCCGTACCGTTGTTGTGGAAAGGAGACTGGTCTTCGAGCCCGAGGGCTTGGCCGTTCGCGATCGATCCCGAGCCGTCAAAAGGCCAATAAGCGACGAGTCCGGAAGGAAGATTCCACAGAGAAAGGTTGGTGCCCATCTCCATTCTCGCGGGATCGATTCCTTTGTCTTTGAGGGCCGAGGATTTGAGGTATCTTTCGGATTCGAGCAAGGCCGTGATCTCGTACGATCCGCCGGCCATATAGGTGTAGTAATAGGAAGCGGAGTTCTCCGGATCGACCGGTAAAACGGGTATGGGAGAGCCTCCGGGAATGGAGGCGAGGTTCACCGGAATCCAGCCGGTGGAATCGACTTTCCTCAAGTCCGCTTCACGGACGCAGGAATACTGGTAGGGAGCGGGAAGTGCTGGGAGAGAATGGGAAGAACAACTAGAATTGTTGTCCGGAAGGGAGAGATAGACGTAATTGGGATTACCTCCGGGTTCTCCTTTCTGGGTGGTATAGACGAAGAGGATGTCGTTTATGGATTTGAGGTCGGAAAGCCTCACCGAGTCGCGGGACTCCGCGAGGAGTTCCGCAGGGTTCAAGACAACGACGGTCACAGCGGACAAGACGGCCAGGATGCCGATGACGACGAGGAGTTCGATGAGGGTAAAGGCCTTACGGCCGGGAGGTTGAGAAAACGGCATATTGTAAATTATACCAGTTCCCTTTTCTTCTTTACATGTCGATATAATAATCCCCGAGCCATCGTCCGTATTGCCGCACGAGCAGATCCTTGGCTTTTTCCGGTTCGGCCATGATCTCCATGACCACTTTTTCCATCCTTATCACCTGCGAACCCTTGACGAGTATCAAGTCCCCTTCCTTAACGATTTCTTCGACGATCGTCTTCGCGTCTTCGGAATTATCGAAGCTGTAAATGTCGCTTTTCGAGAAACCTTTTTTGGCCGCGGCTTCGGCGACAAACCTCGCCTTGTTGCCGACGGTAACGATGATATCGACTATTCCGGCCGCTTTTTTGCCGACGTCTTCGTGGCTTTGAACCGAATATTCTCCGAGCTGGGCCATATCTCCCAAGACCGCCACCTTGCGCTTTGCCGGAAGGCTTTTCAAGGCCTCCAGGGCTTCTTCGGTCGAAGCCGGAGCGGCGTTATAAGTGTCGTCCAAAATCCAGGTATTTTTTTCACCTTTCACGAGCCTCATCCTTCCGGGAAGCGGACGGTAAAGCATCAAGGCCGAAGCGATCTCCACCAAATTCATGTTGTTTTCCAGTCCGACGGCCGCGGCCGCGAGCATGTTGTAGACATAGCTCCGGCCGAAAATATTGGCCATCCTGACCGGCACGGCCGAACCCTTGTGTTCCATCTTGAAAGACAAGCCAATCGGCCGCAGTCCGTCGGCCTGGTTCTCGAAATTGACGGCGCGGATGTCCGCCCCTTCCTTGAACCCGAAGGTGATCGTCTTGGCGCGGGTCTTTCCCTTCATTTCCATGACAACTTCGTCGTCGAAATTCAAAATGGCCGTGCCTTTGGCGGACAAGGCGGAAACCAGGCGCGATTTTTCCCGCGCCAAAGCCTCCGGATTCGGATAGAACTCGACGTGGACCGGGGTTTCGGAAATGGCCGTGATGATGGCGATGTCCGGTTTCGCGATCTCCAAAAGGTATTCGATGTCTCCGGGCTTGTTCGCTCCGTATTCCAAAACCAGAATTTCCGGATAATCTTTCCGCCGCTTAAGCAAACCGGCGATTCCCTCGAAGATCACCTTGAACCAGAATCCTGTTTTCCTTTTGCTGTCTTCGCGGTAATAGTCGTAGTCTCCCAAAATGGTTAAGGGTAAACCGAGCTCGTTATTCAGATTGCCGCGGTTCGCCCGGACGTTTTTCTTGGTTTTCAGAACAGAAAGCACCGCTTCCTTGGTCGAGCTTTTCCCGACGCTCCCGGTGATGCCGATAATCTGCGGATCGTATTTCTTGAGGGTCGACTTGGCGAGCCCTTTCAGAACGATTTCCAACAATTTCAAAAATGTTTTTTTCATCGATTTTCTGTCCCGGAATTCGACCGGGACATTGTAGCTAATTCGCGGGATTCGGTCTATCCGGGGCCACTTCGTAATAGCGAAGAATGAATTCCGCGAGTTCACGGAAAGCCGGAATGATGGTCTGTCCGGCCAAGGGCGCGCCCTCGGCCTTATCCATTCTCAAAAGAATCACGAATTTCGGGTCCGAAGCCGGAGCGAAGCCGATATAGGTATTGATGACGTCTTCGGTGTAGCCGCCGTTCACCAGATCCGGGATAAAAGCGGTGCCGGTTTTTCCGGCCACGGTATAGCCGCTAATCGTCGTTGTTTTGCCGTTGTCGACGGCCGTGACGAGCATATCCGTCACTTTTTTGGCGGTTTCTTCGGAAACCGACCGGCCGATCATGACCGGATCGGCTTTGACGACGTGCGGCTTCATCATCACCCCTTTGTTGGCGATGGAGGCGATCGAAGTCCAAAGCCTGATCGGAGAGACGGCCACCCCGCTCCCGAAAGAAGCCGTGGCGTAGTTTATGTCCCGGCCGTTCTTCAGATTCTTCGTGTCGCTCAAGCGCTCTCCCGGCAGATCGATGCCGCTTTTCTCGTTGAATCCGAATTTCTCGATATAATTCCAAAAAGTCTTCTTGCCCATCTGCTGCACGGCGAAGATGCTTCCGGTGTTCAGGGATTTTTCCAAGACTCCGGCCATGGTCATCGTGCCGTGGGCTTTATGATCCCAGTTTTCTATAGTGTAGCCGTCGATCTTCACCGAGCCGGTGTCGTAATAGGTCGTCTGCGGGGTGATCTTCCCGGAGTCGATTCCGGCGGCCATGGTGACGATCTTGAAAATCGATCCGGGTTCGTAGACTTCCTGCACCGATTTATTGAGATAGCTTCCCATCGAAGAAGAACCGTAATTGTTCGGATCGAAATTGTCCGTGCCGGCCATAGCCAAGATCTCTCCGGTTTTGGGGTCGCCGACAATGACGAGCCCGCCTTCGGCTTTGTAGGTCTGCACTAAATTAGCCAAGGTTTTCTCCGCCTGCAATTCGATATTGGGTTCGATGGTCAGCTCGATGTCCTCGCCATTTTCCGCTCCGACCCATTTCCCGGAAATGGAATCGTTGGCCGAGCCGACCAGATCATCGTCGTAGAAAGATTCCACGCCGTACTGGCCGGCGCCTTCGCGGACAAACCCCAGAACGTGCGCCGCGAGCGTTCCGTACGGATAGAACCTGGTGTCTTCTTTCTCAACCTGGATTCCTTCGAGGCCGAGGTTTTTTATTTCTTTGGCGATGGCCTCCGAAACTTTTTTCTGAATCATGGCGTACGAGCTCTCGGGCCGGTCGAGCTTAGACAAAAGATCGGATTGTTTCATTCCGAGGATGGGCGCGAGGATTTCCGCCGTCGTTTCCGGATCGCTGATCTTCTTCGGGACCGCCGTAATGTTCTCGTATTCTTTTTTGATGGCGGCCGGCATCAGGTTGCCGTTCTTGTCGGTAAAAAAAATGCTCCCCCTTTCCGGTTCGACGAGATCGGCTCCGGCCCGCAAACTTTCGGCTTTGGCCAAATACTGCTCTCCGTTTTCTATCTGCAGATTGTAAAAATGGAATCCGAGACCCATGTAGGCCGCGGAAAAAACCAAAATGATTAATACAAAGCGAACACCCATTGCGGATTTTTGTCTTCAACCAGCCCTTTCTCGGAAGCCATGAGATCGAGATTCTCCGCGTCGACGGCGGTCATGATTTTGCCTTTGAGTTCGGCGTTCGCAAGCTTGGCCTGATCGATTTCTTTTTCGAGTTTTTGGGCTTCGTATCTGAAACTCTCCGCCTTGGAACAAAGGCCGATGCTAATGCCCACGCAGACGAAAAGCGCGACCACCAGAAAGACGTTCAGCTTTCTCAACGGATTTTTGTTTTGGTTCGGTTGGATAATGGTCATTTTCTAGATTACGCGGATGGCTCGGAGCTTGGCCGACCGGCTCCGGGGATTCAGCCTCATCTCTTGCAAAGAAGGACTGATCGGTTTTCTGTATAAAAGTTCTGCTTTGCCTTCTTTCGCCTGCTTTTTGAAAATCTCTTTGACGATTTTGTCTTCCAAGGACTGGAAAGTGATCACCGCCGCTCTGCCGCCGGAGGCGACGATCTCCGGAATTACCTCGAGGATGTCTTTCAGATTATCGAGCTCGCGATTGACGTAAATCCTGAATCCGAGAAAAGCCCTGGTTCCCGGATTGAGACGTCCGGATTCGTATTTCCGGGGAACGGCTTTTTTCAGAACCTCCATAAGCTCTCCGGTTGTCTTTATGGGGTTCTTCCTTTCGGCCCGGAAAATGGCTTTGGCCATCGGACGGCTGTATCTTTCTCCGGTAAGCTTCAGAATCTCGAAAATCTCTTTCTCGGACAGACGCTTCAAAACCTTGTGGAGCGGTTCTTGGTCGTCGCTGTAGGTCATGAGTAGGGGTTCGTCTTTCTCAAAGCTGAATCCCCTGCCGGATTCGAGTTCTCCCGAGGAAAATCCGAGATCTAACAGTAATCCGTCGGCCTTTTTCCCGTGAAGCGCTTCCTGGATGTCCGCGAAATTCATGTTGAGTACCGTTACCCGGCCGTCGTCGGCGAATTCCTCGGCCAAACACTCGGCGTTCGCCTTATTCCAATCGATCGCCAGATATTTCCCGTTCGGGCCGATTTTCTCGAGAATCGCCCTCATATGCCCGGCTTCTCCGGCTGTTCCGTCGACGAAGAATTCTCCGGGCTGCGGATCCAAAGCGCTGATTGTTTCGTTTAAAAGAACCGGGATGTGCGCCGTTGGCGCTGACTTGTTTTTTTCTTCGGTGTTTTTGATTGAATCCATTTTTTTCGACCTTTTTTCCGAACGATCAAATTTCTCTTAGGTTTCGGCGGACTTGCTCCTTAAAGCCCGCCGAAACCTATATCCCCAAATCCCTCAAATGTTCGGCTATTTCCTCGGAAGCGCCTTCGGTCTTCTTCTTATAAGAAGACCAAACTTCCGAATCCCAAATTTCGATCCGATTGTAAAGTCCGGTGATCACGGCCTCTTTTTCCAATTCCGCGTATTTGCGCAAATAATCCGGTATAAGCACCCGGCCCTGGGAATCGAAATCGCATTCGGCCGCGCCGGCAAGCATCAAGCGGACGAAAGCCCGCGAATCTGCCTGGGTCAAAGGCAAAGCCACGAGTTTTTGTGCGAGGATCTCCCAGTCTTCGGACGTGAAAACGAAAAGGCACCGGTCCAGCCCCCTTGTGATGATGGCCCCGCCCGTGAGCTCGCCCCTGAATTTGGCTGGAATGGCCAGCCGGGATTTCGTGTCCAGATTGTGTTGATATTCTCCGATAAACATTTAGCTTTTTGAGTTATCCACTTTTCCCCACTTTTATACCATTTTACTCCACAGGCCTTTTTAGGTCAAAATGTGTATAACTCCGGCTGTTGTGGAAAAGTGGTTTAAACGGCTTTTCCAAGGATCATTGATCCAGCTTGCCGGAGGCGACCACCAAAAAAGTCCCACTTCTGCGGGACTTTTTTGGTTTTCTTTATCCTTGAATCAGCTAAACGCTTTTTCCAAGTTGGGCACGATCTGCTTTTTCCGGGACATCACGCCCGGAAGATAAATGGCGTTGTTTTCCGGCTTGGCGCCGAAAGCTTTCTCGACGATCACGGGATCTCCAACGAAGAAAAGCCTGGTTCCTCCTTTTATAATGTCCGTCGCCATGAAAAACACCGCTTCGTATCCGCTTTGCTTCAAAGATTGGAGAGAATCGACGATCTCTTTTGCTTTGGATTCGATTCCCCCGGACTCGGCCACTTCGATCTGGCCGATGCCGATTTTTTTTCCGTTAAAGTCAAAATCCTTGAAATCCGACGAAATGATCTCCTCCACGCTCCGGCCCTCGATATCCGCGTTTTTGGTTTTCAATTCGATTCCGAAAGAGATCATGTCTTTGATGCCGCTCGCTTCGGCGAGCAGGCTGGCCATCGCCCTGTCTTCTCCGGTCGCGGTCGGTGATTTGAAAATTACCGTATCCGACAAAATGGCGGAAAGAAGCAGGCCCGCCAAGGCGGGATTCGCTTTCACCGCTTCCTGGTTTTGCTTGGCGATGATCGTCGCGGTGCAGCCGATCGGCTCCGAATGAAAATAAATCGGAGTTCCGTAATTGAAATTTATCTTGTGGTGATCGATGATCTCGACGATCTCCGCCTTGTCCCAACCGGTTATCATTTGGGAAGCTTCGTTATGGTCGACGCAGACCAATTTTTTTCCTTCTCCGCTTTCTAAAACTTGCGGAACCGGAACCTTAAAATAATCCAAAACAAAAGCCGTTTCCTTGTTCAATTCTCCCTGCCTCGCGGGAATATATCCCTTGAGACTGGCGTAAACAATAGCCGAACAAATACTGTCCGTATCCGGGTTTTTGTGCCCTATGACGTAGATTTCATCCATAAAAGCATTATAACGCCAAACCGGCTAACGCAATAATTTAAGCAGTTCCTCGCGAGGAATGTCTTTTTCCAATAAAAAATCGGCTATATTACGCACGATTTCCCGTTTGATTTCCAGATGCCTCGGAATAGTGGTTTTGCGTCCGTTATGGACGCATTTCGCCAAGTCATGCTTAGAACCATGATCTATGGCAAAATCGAGCTTGCATAAAGCTTTTATCAGCTTCTTTGATTTGCATGGAAAACTGAAGTCTCCCATCCGTCAGTTCGCCGTTAAAACTAAGACGTTGGTGTTTAAATATTTTTCGGGGATCTGGATGTTTAATTCCGCACGCACGTTTTCCGGCGGGAAAAAAGTGGGCATGTAGGGCTGATAATCTTTGGGTATTTCGAAGTAGGTATATAAAGCATCGTTTACTTGCGTAAAAAGCTCCTGGCCTGTTTCGGCTTGAGTGACGCAACCCGGAACATTATCGACAAACGCGATATAACCGCCGTCTTCGGATTTTTTCAGGGATACCTGGAGCTTCGTCGGCAGTCTCCATTTATAAGCCGCTAATACTTGAGGAACGACCTCTTGTTTATGGAAGAAAAACATTTGATTTAAGTATATCACAAATCGACATAAGATCGCATTTCTAGCAACTTATGTCAAGGAACGTTATTGTATCGGCCTAATTATTTTTTGATCGCGATGATAGTCCTCAAAACCAAATCTTTCGGCGACTTCATATATTCCCCTTTGAAATCGAACCAGACTTTGAGAAAATCGTCTCTTTTTATTTTCCGGATTTTGCCGATTTCCGGATCCTGCAAGTAGATATGTTTCTTGTCTAGGCCGACAACCACGGAATAATGCCCGTCGGCCACTTCGGAGTCCGGATAATCGTTCCGGCCTCTCGTGAACCAGTCGACGATCACCGGAATACCTTTGTCGAGATACTTTCGGATATCGGAAAAATTGGCTTTATTTTTAATTACAACCTTCAATCCCAAACCTTCGGCCGCCCTTTTGATGTCCTCGGCCTCAACTCCGTTTGTTTTATAAGCCCGGCAAAGCCTGGCCAGATCGGACTCGGATTTTTTTATTCCGTAATAGTCCAAAACCATTTTCAGGCTCGCCGGCCCGCAATAACCTCCGTTCAGAGATTCCTGGAATGGTCTGACTTCAAGCATCATATCCTGATATACTCGATCCAATATTTGTAAAGCTCTCTCGTAGCCCTCAAATCGCCCACGTTGTATTTGGCGATGTCCAAGAATTTCTTTTCCTTGAAAAGCCGGCCGACGTCGTCTCCGGTGATGCCCTGGGCTTTGGGGCTCTCGATCCCGAAAGCCCGGCTCCACAAATGGAGATTTCCTTTTTTGCGGACCGCTCCGTAAAAAGTGAGCTGGTCTAATAAATCAATGTGAACTGCCCCGAATTTCTGGCTCGAAACATAGCGGTTCGACATCAAATCCTTGGTCGGCCGGATTTTGTTGATCGCCGACCTGACCGCCAAAAACGGCGCGTCGAAAGCCCGGCCATTGAAGCTTACGAATTCGTCGTATTTCGAGGCCGCCTCCCAGAAAGCCTTAAGCATCTCGGCTTCAGTCATAGCCTTGAATTTGACCCCGTTTTCTTCCTCGTCAGGGATGTTCTCTCCCGGAGCCTGGTAATAGACCGCACCTTTATTTTGGTCGTAATCGAGCATGCCGATCGCCACGATCTCTCCGGTCAAAGGAGAAAACCCGAGTCCGGCCTTCAGTTCTTCCAGGGCGTTTTCGTATTCTTCTTCATTGAAGGACTCTTTCTTCAGCCAGCGGGTCAGCGATTCTTTGGTTGTTTCGTCCAGAGCGTCGTAATCCTCGCCTACGGTTTCGATGTCGAAAATAAGTTTGGACATATTGTTTAATCGTTCAAATACTTCTTTTTCTTCAACCTTTCCGGTAGATAATCTTGCTCTACCGGTTCTTTATATTTTGGATTATATTTATATCCTTTACCATAACCGATATCTTT
>JAKPNH010000008.1 GCA_029548485.1 bacterium | reverse complement strand
AAAGCCCGCCGAAAAAATTTCGCCAGCCCAAGCGAGGGCGAGGCGGAAGGGGGGTGTGGGGGGAATTCCGCCTCGCCCGAGCCGAAGCGAAGCCCCGCCGCCCTGCTCGTTCAGAGCAGAGTCCCGCAAAAAAGTTTTCTTTTCCTTTTAGAAGAAAAAGAAATCGCGCGCCAAATCAAAAAATGCGAAGAAAACTTTTTTGCGGAACAGCGAGCGAAACGAGCGGCGGCGGGGCGGAGCGTCAGTTTCGTTCAAAAAAGGTTCGCGCAAAGTTTAGAATATCCCACAGGAATTTGCTTATTGTCCGGGTCATAAAAACCCGTTATTATGATCCTGATCCTTCGGGCCCGTAGCTTAGTCGGTAGAGCGCCACATTTGCAATGTGGAGGTCATCGGTTCGAGTCCGATCGGGTCCACTCAATGGAGGGTTCGCATAGTGGTCTAGTGCGCCGCACTCGAAATGCGGTTTCCCGGAAACGGGATCACAGGTTCAAATCCTGTACCCTCCGCCATTTTACAACTTCAGCGCTTTGAGGAGATTTGTTATAATAAAACTATGGAAACAAGCCGACGGCTAGGCGGGAGAAAAGTTTTTATAAACACGTTGCTGTGGGGATTCGGCCTATGGTTTTTCGGATATGTCTTGGGCATCGTCTTTTTCTACCTCGTTTCCCAAAACATGATCGGTTGGTTTGTCTTGCCGCTCGGAATAATCGCGATCCTTTGGGTATTACTCAAGAAAATCAAACGAGAATCGTTTAAAGATTATGTGAACCTCGGTATCGTTTGGACAGCGATGGCCGTGGTTTTGGATTACGTATTTATCGTAAAATTGTTTAATTCGACCGATTATTACAAGCCTGATGTTTATCTCTATTACGCGCTGACTCTTATTTTGCCGCTTATTGTCGGCTGGCGGAAAAAAATAAAATCAAAATAAAAATATGAAAAATAAAAATATTCCTATTTATATCGGAATAATCGTCGCCGTTGCCTTGATGGCTCTTTGTATCCTTAATTATTTTAAAAAACCGTTAATGATAAATTTACAATTGGTTTCCGATAATTTCGTCTCTCCCGTAAAATTGGTCGAGCCGCCGGACAACACGGGCAGGTTGTTTGTCGCCGACAGAATCGGTGTGGTCAAAATAGTCAAAAACAAATCGGTTTTGGACGAACCGTTTCTGGATTTGAGAGAAAATATGGTTGAGTTGCAGGAGAATTACGACGAACGCGGACTCTTGGGAGTGGCTTTTAGTCCGAGCTTCGGAACCGATAATAAGTTTTATGTTTATTACAGCGCTCCGCTTCGAGGAGGCGCTCCCGAGGGGTTTGACCATACGAGCAGGATTTCGGAATTTACGGTTTCCAACAGTAATCCGGATAAGGCGGATTTGAGCTCGGAAAGAATTATTTTGGAAATCGACCAGCCGCAATTCAATCACAACGGCGGAGAAATCTTATTCGGGCCGGACGGTTATTTGTATGTTGCCGTCGGAGACGGCGGAAACGCGGACGATTTCGGCTTGGGGCATTCGGAAACAGGGAACGCGCAAGACCTGAAAAGTCCGTTGGGAAAAATTTTACGGATCGATACGGATGGAGGAATTCCCGCGGATAATCCTTTCCATAACGAAATTTACGCCTACGGATTCAGAAATCCGTTCAGAATGTCGTTTGACAGAAAAACCGGAGAATTATTCGTGGGTGATGTGGGGCAGAATCTGTGGGAAGAAGTCGACATTGTCGAAAAAGGAAAGAATTACGGATGGAACATAAAAGAAGGAAATCACTGCTTTAGCCACGAAAGTCCCGATGACTCTCCGGCCGATTGCCGGAACGTCGGCTATAACGGAGAAGAACTGGCGGCTCCCATTTTGGAATACGACCATTCGCAAGGCATATCTCTTATAGGCGGCTTTGTTTACAGGGGAAAAGAAATTCCAAAATTATACGGAAAGTATGTTTTCGGCGATTGGAGCGGCAGTTTCACCAGCGCCGCCGGAAAGATATTCGTTGCCGAGCCGTCGGCTCAAACAAAAACCAGAGGCTGGACCATAACTCACACAAAAGAGATCAACTCTTTTGTTCTGGGATTCGGTGAAGATGAAAACGGAGAATTGTATCTTCTTACTTCTAATGAGGCCGGCCCCGCGGGGAATACGGGGAAGATATACAAGATTGTTAAATAAACCCGACTGATAATCACGAGAGAACAGAAATGAATTTGCCGCCAAACCGATCCGATCGGCCGCAAAACCAGTTCGGCTTTCGGAACAAGGGCGCCGCTAATTATAAGAGACGCGTATCCGTTCGGCGCGGCCCTGATGATTTTGAAGCAAAGAGATTTTAGACGAATTCCAATGGACGAAAAACTGAACGACCTCCTGGATTTCCTGGAACGAAGCTCGGACTTGAAGACGACTTTGAGATCCGTCTATCTAAAAAACAAAAAACAGGAATCGACCGCCGAGCATTCCTGGCAGCTCAGTTTGATGGTGCCGATCGTCGCTGATCTTCTGAATCTGGACCTGGATGTGGATAAAGCCGTCAATCTGGCCATAGCCCACGATTTGCCGGAAGCCGTTATCGGAGACATCGATGCCGTAAAAGTGGCGGAAAACATCGTGTCCAAAGAGCAGAAACAGGCGTTGGAAAAAGAGGCCATCTCGAAATTGTCCAAGATCCTGCCCGGTCAATCGGGTAAAAGGATTTTTGATCTATGGGACGAATACGAGAAAGCCGAAACAGCCGAAGCCAGATTCGTCAAGGCTCTGGATAAACTGGAAACTACTTTCCAAATGGCGGCGGCTTGCGTTTATTGCGAACGGACGGATATTCTTGCCACTTATCCGGACAAAGCGGTTCGCAATTTTCCCGAACTTCTGCCGTTGCTCAAGGTGATAAAATCGAGATTGAAAAAAGGGTTCGAAGAAATCGGCCTGGAATGGAAAGAGGAGTTTAATTACGGATTGGACTGATTTTTGCTAAAATGGCCCTATGAACGAATCCGGATTAAGAAACGCCACTCTCGTATTTTTAGTAAGAAGATCCGAAACCAGAATCGCCGATATCTGTCTGGCGATGAAAAAGCGGGGTTTCGGCGCCAACCGATGGAACGGAGTCGGCGGCAAGGTTAAATGCGGGGAAGAAACAATCGAAGAAGCGGCCAAAAGGGAAGCCAGAGAGGAGATCGGGGTTTCTATAAATGATCTCCGGAAAATCGCCGAACTGTCTTTTTGTTTTCCCCATAATCCGGCATGGGACCAGACGGTCCACGTCTATTTTTCCGAAAGCTGGGAAGGCGAGCCGCAAGAAAGCGAAGAAATGAACCCGAAATGGTTTTCCTCGGACGAGATCCCTTACGAAAACATGTGGCCGGCCGATATTTTCTGGTTGCCGGAAGCGATCAAAGGAAGGGCGCTCAAGGCGATGGTTAAGTTCGGAGAAAACGATGTCGTGGAAGACAAGGAAATAAATATCGTCGAAAGCTTTTGACATGGCCCGCAAAAATATCGAAATCGAAATACAGGTCAACGTCGAAAAATCCGGCCCGCTTCTCGAATTTTTGGGCAAGAACGCCGTTTTCCAATCGGAAAAGCGGCAGATGGACGAATATTTTTCTCCGGCGCACCGGGATTTCTTGTCGATCCGTCCGGTCGAAGAATGGTTTAGATTGAGGGAAGCGGAAGGCAGATGTTCTTTGAATTACAAAAAATGGCATTATGACGAATCCGGAAAAAGCCATTATTGCGACGAGTTCGAAACCAAACTCGACGATCTGAATTCGGTCAAAAAGATCTTGGCGGCCCTTGATTTCAAACCGCTTGTCGTCGTCGAGAAAACGAGAAAGATCTGGAATTACAAAGATTACGAAATCGCGGTCGACGCGGTCAAGAATCTCGGAGATTTCGTGGAGATTGAATATATCGGCCAGAACGAAGCCGATCCCGCGAAAATCACCGAAGAGATGATCGGTTTTCTCAAAGAGATCGGCGTCGGAAAAATCACGAGGAACTACGTCGGCTATCCGTTTCTCATGCTTTTCCCGGAAGAAGCCAAATACGAAGTCCAGTAATCGGGAGTAAAGACACCGCTCATGAGAAAAGTCCTCGCGCATTTCAGAAAGAACGATCCGAAAATATATTTTTATCTGAAAACCGATCCGGAGATCGAGCGGCTGAAGCCGAAAGACCGCAAAGACTACTTCAGCCGTCTTTGCGTGGACATCATTTTCCAGCAGATTTCCGGAAAAGCCGGGGACGCCATTTTGGCCAGGTTCAGATCGCTTTTCCCGAAAAAAAGAATCTCGGCCAAGAGGCTTCTTTCTCTCGAAGAACCGAAAATCCGGGCCGCCGGAATTTCGCCGCAAAAACTGAAATACCTGAAAAGCCTGGCCGAGCATTTTTGCGAGAAAAAAATAAGAACAGAAGATTTCGATAAAATGACGGACGAAGAAGTGATCGCCGAACTTGTCAGAATCAAAGGCATCGGCCGCTGGACCGCCGAGATGTTTTTAATGTCCACTTTGGGAAGGGAGAATGTTTTCTCTTCGGGAGACTTGGGATTGCGGAAAGGATTGATGAAGGTTTACGGATTCGGCGAGTATCCGCCGGAGAAAAAAGTGGAGAAAATCACGAGCGTTTGGGCGCCTTACAAAACTTACGGATGTCTGGCCCTCTGGCGGAGCAACGACATGGCTGACTAATCCGTAAGGCATTATGTTATAATTAATCCAATAAAGTTGTCGGGATTTTTAACAACCATGCGTAAAACAAAAAAAGGAGGTTTGCCTCTCGGTGATGCGGCAAACCGGATTTTAAAGACGAAAATACGGGGATTTACCTTGATGGAGATGTTGGTTTATTTGGGGGTTTTTTCGGTCGCCTCGGTTTTTCTCACCAATATTCTGTTGACCGTGACGGATATCACCGGCCGCGAATCCGCGTCAAGGGAAGTTTCGAGCCAGCTCGACGCGACGCTCGAAACCATTCAGGCTTTGATCCAGCAATCGAGCAACATCGAATCCGCCAGCGGATCGACTTTGAAACTGCGGATGTCCGATCCGGCGTCTGACCCCACTTGCATCACTTTGGAATCGGGCGTGATCAAAATAGCCCAGGGTCCGGGAACGCCAGCGGACGAATGCTCGAACACTAAAACCAGCCTGACGACGGATAAGGTGGTGACGAATTCTTTGACTTTCACCAAAATCGACAATATCCAGTATTCGGAAGCGGAAGGCAGGGACCTGGTCGGCCATTCGGTGGTGAATATCGACATGGCCATGACCTACAGCTCCACCAACCCGAAATACGCGATTTCCCGCACTTTGACTTCGGCCATCGGACGGGTTTCGGCCGCGACTTTTGATTCGGATTTACTGCCGGACACGACGAACACCCGGAGCATCGGCACCAGCGCTTTGAGATGGCAAAATTTGAACGTCAACGGTACGGCTTATTTCGCGGGCAATGTCGGCGTCGGTGTTTCCACGCCAACCCAGAAATTCGAAGTGAACGGCAACATCAAGCAGGGCAGGATGATTTTATGGACTGGCACCGTCGGCAATTTCGCGCAAGCGGCGAACCAGGTCGGCTATATCAATTTTGGAGACATCGCCTGGAACGGACAGATAGAAGTGGAGCTAATAGGAGGTTATAACCATACTATGGCTTCCGGAGCGCTTGTTAGGAGATTCTCTTTCCATCACGCTGCAGGTGGCACGTCCTTGAGTGGCGGTTATAGTACTGAAGTGGTAGCCGCCTCGGGAACTATAGCCAACAACTATGCTATCGGAGACGCCGAGATTTACGAAACCTCCAAAGTCCGGATTCCGATATATCAGGTCAATCCCGCCGCCTCCAACACTCTTTACGCCAAAGTCAGGATATTTTCTTCCAATCCGGACAATCTAGCCAATGTCATCACGGTAACGGCGCCGACGACCGTTGAAAATACGATGACCAAAAACAACGTATCTTTCATGGGAACCGGCAATTTCGGCATCGGCATATTAGCGCCCAAAGAAAAAAACGAAGCCAGTTTCGTCGGAACCAAGATGCACGTGCTTGCCGCCACGATCGCCGGAGAAGTCGAAGTGGCCCGTTTCGAGGGAGGGAATGACACCGATAATTCGGCGGCAATAGTGAGGATCAACCATTCAAACGATAGGGGTATTTATATCAAAGGAGGCCGCCGGACCGGAGATAATTCATTCGGAGACATCGGCGTTATCCAAACGGATGGTTCTCTTTCGGCGGCGGCGATCAGCATCGACGACGCTAGCAAAGTCGGTATCGGAACAACCGCTCCGGGATATAAACTCGATGTCGTAAGCGGAGGCGCGACTACGGCGCGTTTCGGCACCGCGGCCGGAGACACGGTGGTTGTCGGTGGCGGGTCCGGAAAACTGACCGTGGGTACGGTGGACCCGCTCTTCAACATTAACGGCGAGCAGTATTCGACTTATACTCCGGGCATGACCGGAGTGAAAGAAGAAACGACCGGCGTTTTGAAACTGACCGACATCGGCAACGGTGAATTTTCGGGAGAAATCAATTTCGCCTTCGCGGACAAGGGATCTGATTTCTGGCTTTTCCGCAGCACGACCAATTTCGGAGAACAATGGAAAAATTTGAGTATTCTCCTCACGCCCGGATTCAAAGGCGAAGTTTATTACGAAAAAGACGTCGCGAATAACCGCATTTTGATTGCGGGAAGCTCAGATAAAACAAGCGGGGATTTCGAAGTCTCTTACCGGCTGACCGCGCCGAGGTTTGACTATCTGGAATGGCCGAACGTTCCCAAAGACGCGGAACCGGGAACAGGCCTAAAGGTCAAATAAAACAAAAACATGAAATTTGATTTCAAGAAAATCGACGCCGGAAAAATCGCCGCTGTCGTTATTTTGATCGTTCTCGCCCTTTTTGCCATCGACGCCGTTATGAATAGAAACCCGGAATCGCCGAGCGCCGTCGGGAAAAAGCTTGTTCTTCCGGAGGGCAGGCAGGTGTACCACATCAGTCAGGCCGAAGAAACTTGGCCGAAGTTTGTCGAGGCGATCATCGATCCGGTCGATGTCCATGTCGGAAACACGCAGAAATTGTCGGTAGTTGTCGACGACGATGCGGAAATCGTTTCGGTCGAAGCGCATATCGAGACCGATAACGACGTCGTGATTCTGCCCTTGGAATTCGTAAGACAAACAGAATCAGCAGCATCCTCCATCAAAGAAACAGGAGAGGAAAATATATTCAAAGAGTTTTTAAGGCGATTCCAATCAACGCCGAAACAGCGTGGAGCGTCTTTATACGAAGGAGAATGGATCGTCAAAGACACCCATGATTCCGTCTATCACACGGTTTTCTTGGCCAAAGACGCGGCCGGACGGGAAAACTCGATCACTTTGGCTTGGAGCGACGCCTGCGGCATTCCCATGGGCGGAAACGCCACTTTGAGCAGCAACTGTTCTATTTCCACGGCCGACGGAGTGGATAACGGCAATTTAACGATCAACGGAGGAGTTACCCTGACGCTTAACGCTCCCTTCGCCTTCAATTCCGGGAAAACCATTACCGTAAACGGAGCGATCGCTTTGGGAGAGGACGGAGCGCTTAGAAAAACCAATATTTGGATGGTTGATTTTGATAACGACACCTATCCGGCGAACGCCACTCAATATCTTCAAGATGCGGCTCCAACAAATGGAAAACGCAGAAACACTTTGAATTCCGGCGGCATCGATTGTAACGATAATAGTGCGAGCGTTTATCCGGGAACAGTCACCACGGGAGGCTGCTCTTGTAATTATTCGTCTAGTTGTGATGAATCGGCCAGCGGCACGACAACGACAAGCACCTGCAATGCCGATGGAACTTTCTCCGGGGGATCCGGATCTTGCGGTTGTTCGAGAGACACAGATGGAAATTATTGCGGCACAGGCTATACCTGCTCTTTCTGTAACAGAATACAAGTTACCCAAGTCTGTAGCGGCGGCAGTTGTTCTGGAACCGGTTCGGAGACTTCTTTAGGCTGCAGCACTTCCTGTTGCCAATGTTGCAGTGATTCCGATTGTTCATCCGGAAAGTTTTGCAACTGGATCTTTATATGCGAATCGTGCAGCCCGGGAAGTTGGAGTTGCACCTGCAACGATGGTTATACGCCGTCAGGAAGTTTGGGCGCCGGAGTAAAATGCCAATATGTGGGAGGCCCCGAAACTTGCCTTAGCAGATGCTCGTCTCATGGCGGTTGGAGTGGATCCTGGAGTTGCGTAGATGGTCCTTGCTGATTTTATCCTTTCGCGAATACGAATCCGGCGACGCTTTTGGCGCCGCCGGATTTCAATACCTTGATCGCTTCGGACATGGTTGCGCCCGAAGTGTAAACGTCGTCGACAACGATAAAGCTTTTTCCGACGACGTATTCTTCTAAACCGCTTTTTAAAATAAAGGCGCCGGCCATATTTTCCAGTCTTTCTGATTTTTGTTCGAGCTTGGCTTGGGATCGCGTGTTTCTGATTCTTCGAAGCAAGCGGTTTCGGGTCGGCCAGCCGGTTTCGCCGGCCAAAACCTCGGCGATGTCTTCGGCCTGATTGAATCCGCGGTTTATGGATTTCAGGAAATAAAGGGGAACGGGAACGATTTCCGGCTTGGCGTTGCGGAAAAGATCGATAAAAGCGGATTTTCGGAGATAGGCTTTGATTATTTTAGCGATCGGATGCTTCACTCCGGGAAAATCTTCGTATTTAAGGAAATGAATCAGATTTCTCGCGGCCTCTATTTTGTAAAGAGTGGCGCTGCCGAGAAAAAATCCCGGTTCCGGGAATATCAGGCGGTTGACGACGATCGAACCGAAACAGCGGCCGCACAAGAGGTTTTCTTTATCGATCGGTTCTTCGAGAAGACGATGACAATTCAGGCAAAGCTTCGGAAAAACGAGATCCAGAAGCCGTTCTTTGATATTCGTGGGATTCGGCATTCGTGCTATCATTAATAATAGCAATTCATGGCGATACTCGATTTTTTGAAGCCCTTAAAACCCCTGCTTTCTTTTCAGTCGGCCATCGGGGTCGACATCGGAACGACTTCAATCAAGCTGGTCGAACTCGCCATCGTCGCCGACCGGCCGAATTTCAAAAATTACGGGCTGCTCGAAACCTACAGCCATCTTTCCCGGCAAAACAGCGCCATCCAGACGAGCAGTCTCAAAATGGACGACAAGGAGGCGGCCAACATGCTCCAAACACTCGTCAGGCAAGTGAAGCCCGGAGCGGCCGCGGTTTTCGCTTCTCTGCCACCTTTTTCCGCTTTCACCACCTTGCTCGAGCTGCCGCTGATGCCGAAAAACGAGATGGACCAGATCATGTCCTACCAGGCGCGGGCCTTGGTGCCGGCGGCAATCGCTTCGGTTGCCACCGAATGGTCGGTGGTCGGCGAATTCGAAGACGAAAAAGGGCAGAGAAAGCAGCAGGTTTTTCTTTCGGCCATGCCGAACAATATCGTCGAGAAATACAAAAGCATTTTCCAGGCCGCCGGTCTGAACTTGAGGGTGATCGAAATCGAAGGGATGAGCCTCGCCCGGGTTTTTACGAAAGGAGACGAAGAGCTCTCTTTGATCCTCGACATCGGCGGAAGATCGACCGGACTTTACGTCGCGAGAAACGGATATTTATTGTCGAGCGCTTATCTCGATTATGCCGGCGGATCCATGAGCCAGGCGGTCTCGAACGGCTTGAACATCAACGTGAGAAGAGCCGAAGAATTGAAAAAACGCCGGGGTTTGCTCGGGATGGGCGGAGAATACGAGTTGTCCACTTTAATGCTGCCTTACGTCGATGTTATACTTAATGAAGTAAGACGAGTGAAAGACAATTTCGAGAAGAACTATCGCGGCCAAATCGGAAAGTTGATCCTTTCCGGCGGAGGCGGCGAGCTTGCCGGCTTGGATAAATACGCCGCGGATTTCCTGCAAATGAAAGTCGAACGGCCCAGTCCTTTTTCCGCTTTGAGCTATCCGCCGGCGCTCCAGCCAGTGGTGAACGAATTGGGAGGGACGCTCGCGGTCGCGATCGGCCTCGGACTAAGGCAATTTTAAAAAATGCCACCGCAATATTCAACAAACATCGATCAGAGATTCAACGTCGGCCGAGAACCCGCCGGTTGGCCGACAAGACTTTTGATATTTTCCTTATTCATCCTCATTCTGCTCGGAGTAAGCTATTTCGGATTGGCTTACGGGTACAAGCCTTTTCTTTTAAGCAACACCGAGGATATAAAAGCGCAGATCGACGCTCTCGACGAGCAGGTTTCCCCGCAAGACAGACAGGCCTTCATAGATTTCTATTCCCAGATAGAAAACTTGAAGACGCTGCTTTCGAGGCATGTTTTTTCTTCGAACGTATTTCCGTTTCTCGAGACGAATACCCGTCAAGACGTCGCCTACAGCTCGATGGACCTCGACATTCCGAGCTTGACGGCGAATTTGAGCGGAACGGCCGTAAACTACGAAGCCTTGGCGAGCCAGCTCGACGTTTTCCGGAATCTTCAGGAGGTGGAAAGCGTTTCCATAGGCGGGGCGACTCTCGGACAGACCGGGGTCTCTTTCCAAATGCAAATAATTTTTAACAATGGCTTCTTCCTTTAAAAGATTCTTGAGCATTCTGGGAGGCATCGCCCTTTTGGTGGCGGCCGTTTTCGTGTTCACCAATTTCATCAGGCCGGAATTCGAGGGAGAGAACGGCGTCAAACAGCTCAGGGCGGATAGGGACGCCGCGGCCGTTGTTTTGAGCCGGGCCGCGGCCCAGGTGGAGGCTTTCGCCAATTTGGCGAGGCAATACGAGGACAGCTTCCAGTACAAAGACGATCTCGACCGTTCTTTGCCTCCAGACGAAGAAATCCCCGAAGTTTTGGCGCAGATCCACGGACTTTCGGCCGCGAACCAGGTGACGGTGGCGAGCGTCAGTTTCCAGCATCCGCCGATGCAGTCTAACGGGAACTCTCTCGTTTCCGCTTACGGGGTTTTGCGGGCTACGGTCAGAGCCGAGGGCTCTTACGAAAACCTCAAAGCTTTTATCCGCGATATCGAGAACAATATGAGGCTGATGGACGTTTCCTCGATGAATGTCAGCGCCTCCGGCAGAGCCAATATTTATTCCCTTCAATTAATAATCAACACATATTACGAATAAAATGGCAGTCATCATCCAACCGAATCAAAGAGGGTCGAGAACGTTCATTCTAATTTCCGCGGCGTCGGCTCTGGCCATTCTCGCCATCGGCGCCTATTATCTCTTTTTCACCCCGGCGCCGCTCATCGAGGCGATCCTGCCGGCCAATCTCCAGTCCGTGGCCGATTTGAGCGGTTTGAAATTCAATCCGGAGGAAATTCTTCAAGACGAATTCTTCTCTTCGGAAACGCCGCGAAGGTCGGTCGATCTTCCGGTCATCGGACCGAACAGCCTCGGAAAGGAAAATCCTTTCGCCGCTTTGTAAAATGGATTCCCAGGTTTTAACGCAGGCCCTCGTCAAAAAGAATCTGCTCACCAAAGAAGCCGGCGAGCAGATTTTGAAAGAATCGGCGGTTTCCCAGAGGCCGGTTGAAGACCTGCTTTATTTGCGGCGGACCGTGCCCGAAGAAAAGATCGCCGAAATCAAAAGCGAGATCATCGGCATTCCTTACCAAAAAATAAACGTGGAGTCTTTGACCGACGATCTTTTGGCTTTGGTGCCGAAGGAAACGGTCCAAACTTACAAGGTGGCTCCGATTTCGCGGACCAAAGACATGCTTATCGTCGGCATGGTCGACCCCCAGAACAGTCGGGCGCAGGACGCTTTGAGGTTCATCGCCAAAGCCAATCGACTGAACTTGGGGGTTTTCATCATCACTCCGGCGGATCTGGAGCTCGTGCTCCGCAGATACAATCCCTACAAGTCCGAAGTTGAGGCGGCGATAAAATCTTTGGGCATCAAATCCGGCGACGGGGTTTCTTCCATGCAGCGGCCGGTGGCACTCGAGGAAGCGAGAGGAGTGGCCGAGGAAGCGCCGATCATCAAATTGGTCGCCTCGACCTTCCGGGAGGCGGTCGAACGCAAGGCTTCGGACATCCACGTCGAGCCCATGAGAAACAGGGTCAGGGTGAGATTCAGGATGGACGGCGATTTGGAAGAGGTGGCCTCTTTACCCATAGAGCTCCAGCAGCCGTTTGTCTCGAGGATCAAGATCCTTTCCGATTTGAAGATAGACGAAACGAGGATCCCGCAAGACGGCCGTTTCCGGACGGTGATCTTCGGGCGGGACATTGATTTCCGCGTCGCCACTTTCCCGACGCCGGTGGGCGAAAAAGTGGCGCTCCGCGTTCTCGATCCGAGCATCGGTTTGAAGGGTATCGATAGCTTGGGGATCGTCGGCAAAAACGCCGACATCATCCAGGAGGGAATCAGGAAGCCTTTCGGAATGGTGCTCGTCACCGGTCCGACCGGATCCGGAAAAACGACCACCCTTTACGCGCTTTTGAAGATTTTAAACCAGGAGGACGTGAACATCGTCAGTTTGGAAGACCCGGTCGAATATTTCGTCGAGGGCGTCAACCAGTCGCAGGTGAAGCCGGAAATCGGATACGATTTCGCTTCCGGGCTGCGCCAGATATTGAGGCAGGATCCGGATATCATCATGGTCGGCGAGATCCGCGACAACGAAACCGCCGGTTTGGCGGTGAACGCCGCCTTGACCGGGCACATTGTTTTGTCCACGCTCCATACGAATAACGCCGCTGGAGTCATTCCGAGATTGATCGACATGAAAGTTCCTCCTTTTCTTTTGCCGTCGGCTGTGAACCTGATGATGTCCCAAAGGCTTCTGGGAAGGCTTTGCGAAAAGTGCCGTGAAGCCGAAACCGCTTCGCCGGAAATCCAGAAAATCATCAAGGAAGAGATCGCCAAGCTTCCGGAAGACGTAAGATCGAAACTGATCTATAAAGAGCCTTATCAGATTTTCCACTCGCCGGGATGTCCGGCCTGCAAGGGAAAAGGGACCGCCGGCCGCATCGCCATTTTCGAAATCATGAAAATGACGAGAGAGCTCGAAAAAATAATCGCCAGCAACCCGACCGAAGCCGATGTCGTCGACGAAGGCGAGCGCCAGGGAATGATCACTTTGAGGCAGGACGGTATATTGAAAGTATTGGACGGATTTATATCAATCGAAGAAGTTTTGAGGGAGACGGAATAGGCCGTGTTATAATAAAAATCAACGAATTCCGGAGAATAAAACAAACAACATGGATTACAGGCAAAAAATGAACGAACTGCTCCTGATGACCGCGAGGAGCAACGCCTCGGATCTGCATTTGGCAGTCGGCCGAAGGCCGATGATGCGCATCGACGGCAGTTTGATCGACATGCCGAAAGAGCAGATTTTGACTCCGGAAATGACCGCTGGCCTGATCGGGGCCTTGCTTACCGACGAACAGAAAGAAAAGTTCCTTACTTACCGCGACCTCGACCTTTCCTATGCTTTCGAGGACAAGGCCCGTTTCCGCGTCAACGTCTTTTTCCAGCGCGGATTCATGGCGGCTTCGCTCCGGTTGATACCGGCGCAGATCAAAACCCTCGAAGAATTGCACTTGCCGTCGATCCTCCACAAATTCACCGGCCTTTCCCAGGGGTTTGTTTTGGTCGTCGGCCCGGCTGGGCACGGAAAATCGAGCACTTTGGCGGCTTTGGTTGACGAGATCAACCACAAGAGGATGGATCACATCATCACCATTGAGGACCCGATCGAATACCTCTTCGTCCAAGACAAGTGCATCGTTTCCCAAAGAGAAGTGAAGACCGACAGCCTTAATTTCCACCAGGCTCTTAAATCTTTGCTCCGCCAGGATCCGGACGTGGTGATGATCGGCGAGATGAGGGATTCCGAATCCATCGCCACGGCCATGACTTCGGCGGAAACCGGGCACCTGGTTTTTTCCACCCTCCACACCAATTCCGCGGCCCAGACCATCGACCGCATCATCGATTCTTTCCCGTCTAGCCAGCAAGGCCAGATAACGTCCCAGCTCGCCGCCACTTTGGTCGGCATCGTTTCCCAGAGGCTCGTGCCGCGCATTGACGGCGGCCGCGTCCCGGCCTGCGAAATCATGTTCGTTAATTCCGCCATCAGGAATTTGATCAGGGAAAAGAAGATCTACCAGATCGATCTCGTCATCGAGACGAGCCTGCAGGAAGGAATGACCACTTTAAACCGGTCCTTGGCCGACCTCGTCAAAAAAAGGGAAATTTCTTTGGAGAACGCCGAGCTTTATTCCTTGAATCCTTCGGAATTGAGGATTTTGCTCGAGCGGATGTAAAAACCGATGAGATTCAAGTATTCAGCGAGAACCAAAGAAGGAGAGCTTCAAGCCGGGTTTGTCGAAGCGCCGACCAGGGAATCGGCCATCGGCATTTTGACCGGGCACGAGCTTTTCATTCTCACCTTGGAAAGCGAAGAAAAGAAATCTTTCCTTGCCGGTTTGCCGTTTTTCGGCGAACGGGTGGGTCTGCGCGATCTCATGGTTTTTACGAGGCAATTCGCCACCTTGCTTTCGGCCCAAGTGCCGCTCGACAAAACGTTCACAACTCTGGTCGACCAAACCAGAAACACCCTTTTAAAAAGAACCATCGAAGAAGTGCGCCAAGACATCGATTCCGGTTTGGCGCTTTCGCAGGCCTTGGAAAAATACGAGAACGTCTTTTCGCCGTTTTACGTGAACATGATCAGGTCGGCGGAAATCACCGGCCGGCTCGAGGAAGCGGCCAATTACTTGGCCGATTATTACGAACGCCAGGCGACCTTGTCCGGTAAAATCAAAAACTCGATGACTTATCCGATGGTGACGATTTTTCTCTTCCTCGGCGTCGCCGCCTATCTTGTTATCGGCGTCTTGCCGCAGATCGAAGACATGTTCGTCTCTTCGGGGATACAGATGCCGGGTTTTACCCACGCCCTGGTGGTTTTCGGGCAATTTTTGTCCCAATGGTGGTTTTTGGTCTTTTTCGCCATCATCGCCCTGGTTTTCTTTTTTGCGGATTATTTCCGGTCGGCCGAGGGTAAGATCGTTTACGACGAGTTGGTTTTCCGGATGCCGGTTTTCGGCAAATTATTCCGCTATATCGCCATCGCCCAGTTCGGCGAATCGGCAAGCATCCTCATCAAAGGCGGCATCCCGATCGCCCAAGCACTGGAGATCACCGGAGAAACCATCGGTAACATGATTTACGGCGAGGCCCTGAAAGCTTCGGCCGAAGACATCAGGCGGGGAGAATTGCTGTCGCAGTCCCTCGCCAAAAACCAGGAGCTTTTTCCTCCGCTAGTGAGCCAAATGGTCGCGGTCGGAGAGACCACCGGCCGCTTGGACGAGCTTTTATCGAAACTTTCCGGATTTTACAGCCGCGAGGTCGACGAAACCGTCGGCAACCTGGTGGAGCTGATCCAGCCGGTTTTAATGATCGTTATCGGCGGCGCCGTGGCCGGGCTTTTCGCCTCGATCCTTCTGCCGATGTTCCAGTTTGTCTCCACGCTGTAATTCGGGTAGAATGAACATATAAACTCGGGTCAAACGGTAAAAATAAAAGTCGTAAAAAATCAAAAAACATGAAATCGCAAAAAGGTTTTACATTGATCGAGATGGTGATCGTTATCGCGGTCATCGGCATTTTGATGGGATTGGTCTTCAATGGAACGCGTAGTGTCCAATCAAACGCGAGAGATACGAGGAGGATGGCTGATCTTAAAAAAGTCCAGACCTATTTGGAGCTCTATTACAATAGATGCGGGCATTATCCTGGTGGAGCGACTTGTTCTCCGGGAAGTGTGTCTGCACCAGCTAGTTGGGACGCTTTAAAGGATGCTCTTGTAGCAACTGTAGCAGATGAGGCGGATATTCCTGATAATGACCCGTCGGGAGAAGATTATCGATATGGTGTGAATATCCCGAGGGGTTTTGAGTACGTTCTAGGAGCAAGAATGGAGAGGGGGGTTCCGGTAGATAGCTATGAGGGAGCACTTTATGGATTAAATTGCGGTCCGGATTTTCCACAAGACAATTTGTACTGCGTGAGGTAATTATATAGTGTTTGCTAATTATTTCTTTTTGTTTTTTTTCGGTGTTTGCATCGGCAGCTTTTTGAATGTCGTAATTTTACGTTACGATCCGGATAAAACCGCTTTGGTCGGCATCCATCTCGGCGGCAGGTCAAAATGCCGCTCTTGCGGCGAGACGCTTAGATGGTTCGAGCTTGTTCCAATCTTCAGTTTTTTTATACAGAAAGGAAGATGCCGCAACTGCCACAGGAGAATATCCTGGCAATATCCGATCGTCGAGATTTTATCCGGCCTTATCCTCGTCGCGGCTTATCTCAAATGGGGTTTGACTTTGCAAGCACTTTTGATCGCGCTTTTCGCGTTAAGCCTCCTTGTTTTGTCTTTCATCGATTTTTATTTCCAGGTGATACCGGACGAACTGAACCTTTTCATCGGATTGTTGGGAATATTGTTCGTTCTGCTCGGTTCGCAGACCAAGGCTTTCGGCCTGACCGAGGGGTCGTTTATCGGATATTACGCGAGCGTTCTTGGGTTGCGGCAGAACATTTTTTTGAATCATTTGGCGGCCGCGGCTTTCGGCGGACTGCTTTTTATGGGATTGATTTTTTTCACGAAAGGTAAAGGAATGGGCATGGGCGACGCCAAGCTCGGGGCGGCCGCCGGACTTTTTATCGGCTGGCCGGACATAGTCTTGGCCTTGATGCTTTCCTTTATTTTGGGCGGAGTTTTCGGAGGAATGAGCTTGCTTTTGCGAAAAAAAAGAATGAAAGACATGCTGCCCTTCGGCCCGTTTATGGCGCTCGGGATTCTCTTAATCGTGTTTTTGGGCTTTAATATATGTAATGGCTATTTTCGGTTCTTCAACCTTGCTTAAAAAATCGGCGCCAGGGTTTACGTTGGTCGAAATGGTGGTGACGATCGGCATCACTTCCTTGCTTTTGATGTCGATGAGTATTTCCGGAGCTTCGATCAAGAGAGAATTCACGCTTTCCAAAAGCCAGGAAGAATTGAGAAGCCTCATCACTTACGCGAGATTTTTGAGCATCGCCACCCTGGCCGATCCTCAAGGAGGACTTGTTTGCGGATACGGCGTGCATATCGTTCCCGGAGAAGACCGCGCTTATATTTTTAGGGACGTAGGCATAGACGAGGGATGCGCTTTCGATGCTTTGTTTAATCCGCTGATAGGCGAAACTACGGATTTGTCTTCCGTGGGGTCGCTCTACTTTATGACTCTTGATCCACTTGTGGAGTTTGTAAGTGGAGAGCAGAAAATATTATTTGTCCCGCCGGATCCGACAGTGGTGTTCGACTCCGAAGCCGGAGGCGACGGTGGAATAATTATTACCATAAGAGCTAGGGACGGGTCCGGGACACCGCGGCAAGTGGGGGTGCTCGCTTCGGGTATGGTTTCGATAGTGCGTTAAACCGACTATAATCAAACAATATGAGAAGCACCAGAGGGCAATTCATCGTCGAGGGAATGATCGCCATGGGAATCATCGTCTCTAGCGTCCTCGGCATTTTTAGTTTGGCGATAAGCGCCCTTCGGACAAGCTCGGTCGTTACCGACCAATTTATCGCCGCCAATCTGGCGGCCGAAGGCCTCGAGGTGACGAAAAACATTCTGGATAGCAATGTTGTTCGCGAAGACTCCTGGAACGAGAACTTTTCCGACAACGATTGCATCGAGGTATTTTATGAGAGTATGCATTCCGAATCGGATTTGCGGCATTTATTGACTTGCGACGGTCCAAGTGAAAATGACATCGATCTTACTTTTGGAGAAGCACGTTTTTTAAGAATCAACGGCGAAGGTCTGTACGATTATAACGAAGCGGGAGAAACGACCGCGACTATTTTTAAAAGATGGATCCAAATCAGGCCTCTTTCCGATCTTAAAATCCGAGCGATCGCGACCGTAGCCTGGTACGATCCGAGACACCCGGCCGAAATCAGATCGTCGAAAATAGCCACGGATTTTATCGGTTGGCGCGCGGAACAATGAATATGATAAATCTTTCTAAAAAATCAGGGTTTACTCTCGTGGAAGTAACCGTCACTTTGGGAGTTTTCGTGGGCGTCGTTTTCCTGATTCTCTCCATTTTTACTAATTCTTTGAAGGCAGAGCGGAACGTGGCCAACCAGACGGCTATTTTGGATAATCTTTCTTTGGTGATAGAGCAAATGGCGCGGGAGATAAGGACCGGCACAAATTATTCCACACCGGAAGGAACGAATTCGTTGCGATTCGTCAAATACCTGGGGCAGGAAGTAACGTATATGAGGCCTCCGGGTGGCGATTATATCACGAGAAAGGTAGGCGCCGAGATGCCGAAGCGTTTGACCGCCGACGATGTACGGGTGACGGATTTGAGATTTTATATCACCGAGTCGGACAATTATCCGCCACGGGTGACGATCAAAATACAAGTGGAAAGCTCCTTGTTCAAGGGTCCACTCACTTTCCAAACGACGATAAGCGAAAGGTTGTTCTATTACAGGCCCTCTTCTTAAAATGAACATCCGCAAAAAAACATCCAGAGGACAGACCATGCTTTTTATGGTTTTCACGATGTCGATCGTCATTCTCGGAGCGACAGCTTTGGCCAATTTGCTCGTGGTCTACGAACTGCGGCAGGCGAGTAGCATCAGCCAGTCGACCCAGGCCCTTTTCTCGGCCGACGCCGGCATCGAAAGGATATTGATGCGCCGGTTCGGATGCTGCTGGCAGGGTTGCGGCGCGGTATGCCTGGCGGAAGTCGCGGGGCAAGATGGGCAACTCGATGATACGGGGCAGACTTTTACGGTTTATAAGAGGTGTTCGGACATTGATGACGATCCGAGTAAGTGTTATCCCAATCGCTTACCGGGATCGGCTTTGATAGAAAAATGGTACGCCGTCGGCAAAGATGCGACCGGTCAGATCGTGCGCACGCTCGAAATCACTTTCACCGAAGAAATAAGATGAGCCGCAAGACGGGACGCCCGGTATCTTCGAAACCTCCGTCGAATCGGAGAATATTGTATATTCTGATCCTATTCGCCGCGATTGCGGGAGCCGTTTGGGCAGTCGGGGATTTGGGATTGTTCGGTTATCTTTCCAAAAACGATAGAGTCGCCATTAGCCGGTTCGTATCGGATTATTACTCCGATTACGCGAGGAACATAAACACCAACAAAAGTTGGCGGGATTTCATAGACGCCTACGCCGTCGATAACGGAAAAGGGCTTTTGATCGCGGAAGCGAACGGGTTCATTCGGGACAGCCTGAACGCGAAACAGAGGCGTTTCGAAATAATCGATATTTTAAACGTCAAAATCTTGGATCATTCTTCGGACAAAGCGGCTGTTTTCGTGGCCGCGGAGACCAAAAGCAATATCTGGGGATTGCCGCCGGAAATCAAAATCGATCGAGATGTTTTTTATTTAAAGAAAATCGACGGCCGCTGGTTTATGGCTTGGATCGAGCCCTATGTTTCCGGAGCGGAGATATCTCTCGAGAACTTTGAAGATTCGGGAATCGGCCCGGCCGGCAAACTAGAGGAAACGGCTTCCGCAAGCTTGGAAACTCCAGCCGACATCCTCGAAGCCGGAGCGATTATCATGCGGCTGACCGGAGACACGATCCTGATGAAACAAACGCTTTCCGGAGACTACGGGAAGAACGTTGAAGATTTTCTCCTTTCCAAGAGAATCGATTTGACCGACAGGATTTTGGACTTGGAAAAGCTGCGCGGAATGATTGCGGCAGCCGGGCTTAAATTAGACATCGATTTTATTTCGGATTTTGTCGTTGATGGCCGGATCTCGAGGGCCGGACTCGGGGCTTTCGCGGAAGCCGTCGTGAACGGAGAAAAAAGAGCGGATCCAGCTTCGACCAGGAATGTTGTTTGCCTCGGCGGAGAAAAAAGACCGACTCCGGAGGCCGTAACCGACCAAAGGGCTTGGGCAGAAGTCGATTATCCGAACGGCGGCCAAAGCTTCGCTCCCGGAGACCAGATGACCGTGAACTGGCGGAGCAGCGGAACCAGCCCCGTTTCTGACGACAAATCCATCCGCGTCAGTCTGCTCAAAGGAAATGCGGTCATAAGCTCGATTATCACCGAAAATGACGGCACGGAAACCGTTATCCTGCGATCGGAACGTCCGATCGGATCGGACTATAGGATTGCCTTGAGCTACGCCTACGATTATATCGGCTGTTGCGACGAAGACTGTTTGAGCGATTGCCGATTCAAGGAGTCGGTAACCGACCAGAGCGACGCGGATTTCTGTTTGGTCAGTCCTTTTGGCGCCGAAAATCCTTGAAATAACCAAGTGGCGAGGCGGAGATTTTTGGTTTAAAATGGGTTCATGGAAATAGTTTTCGGGGCGGCTATAATCTTGTTTTTGTCGCTTTTGAGCGTTGCCTTATTTCTGCTTTTGAGGAAGCCGAAGCCGGCTGAAGCCGACAATGCTTTGATGTTGCTTCAAAACCAGATCAACGAGATGAGCCGGGTTCTGGACGCTAAGCTTGGGGAATTGCCGAAAGTGATGCAGTCGCAGTTCGGCGAAAGCAGCCGGATGATCAAAGAGATCACCGAAGAGCTGACCAAAGTGGGCGAGGGCCAGAAACAGGTGGTGAATCTGGCCGATCAATTGAAAGACCTCCAGGATATTTTGAAAAATCCGAAACAAAGGGGAGTGCTCGGAGAGTATTTCCTAGAAGAAACCTTGAAAAATGTCCTGCCGCCGAATTCCTACGAAATGCAGTACAAATTCAAAGACGGCGAGATCGTGGACGCCGCCGTTTTCGTCAAGGACAAAGTAATTCCGGTGGATTCCAAGTTTTCTTTGGAAAACTACGAAAGGATCTTGTCCGAAAACGATTCCCAAAGAAGGGAAGAGTTGGAAAAACAATTCAGGGACGATCTGAAAGACCGCATCGACGAAACCTCGAAATACGTGCGTCCTGACGAGAACACCATGGATTTCGCCTTTATGTTCATTCCTTCGGAGGCGATTTATTACGATCTACTAGTGAACAAAGTGGGTGCGGTTAAAACGAACACGAGGGATTTGATCGAATATGCTTTCAAGGAAAAGCACGTGATCATCGTTTCTCCGACGAGCTTTCTCGCTTATCTCCAGACCGTGCTTCAGGGTCTCAAGGCTTTACAGATAGAAGAATCGGCCAAAGAGATCAAAAAACGGGTGGAAGAGCTTGGTAAGCATTTGGCGAGCTACGAAGGATACATGAAAAAGCTGGGAAACCATCTCGGGACTTCGGTCGGAATGTACAACCAGGCCTACAAGGAATTCGGCAAAATAGACAAAGACGTTTTGCGGATCAGCGGTTCGGCGGCGAACATCGAACCGATGGTTTTGGACAAGCCGGAATCCGAAGAATAGCCTTTAAAGAAGGCCGCCGAGCGACTTTTTGCTCGGAGTCGGCCGGAAAAATACTTGACAAAACAGCGGCGGAATATGATATAATATAAGGCGAAATGAACATAAAACCCCTATCGAACCATATTTTCCTTGAGCCGATCGAAGAAGAAAAAGCCACGGAATCGGGCATCATCATTCCGGACACGGCCGACAAAGAAAAGCCGGTCAAAGGCAAAATTATCGCCGTCGGCGAGGGCAAATTGAACGATAAAGGCGAACGGACGCCGATGTCGGTCAAGGTCGGCGACACGGTCCTCTTCAAGAAATACGGTCCGGACGAAATCGAGATCAACGGCAAGAAATACTTGGTCGGAGACGAAGACGACATCTTGGCGATCCTGGAATAGGTCGCATTTAAAAAAATATCAACACCATGGCTAAACAAATTTTATTCGACGAAGAAGCGAGAAAATCTTTGAAAAAAGGAATCGACAAATTGGCGCGCGCCGTCACCATGACTTTGGGCCCGCGCGGCCGGGCGATGGTCATCGAAAAAGGATACGGCGCCCCGCAGGTGACCTTCGACGGCGTCACCGTCGCCAAGGAAATCGAGCTCGAGGACAAGTACGAGAACCTCGGAGCCGATTTGTTGAAGCAGGCGGCCGACAAGACGAACGACAACGTCGGAGACGGGACGACCACGGCCGTGGTCTTGGCTCACGCCATGATCGAAGAAGGCGAGCGCCAGATAAGCGACAAAGGATTCAACGTCATCCAGCTTTCCGAGGCCTTGAAGAAAGCGAGCGACGAGGTGATCAAAGCTTTGGAAGCACAGAAAGAATTGATCGACGCCGACAAAAAGGTGGAAGAAGTGGCTACGCTCTCCGCGAAAAACAGCGAGATCGGTAAATTGATCGCCGAAGTGATGAGAAAAATCGGCAAGGAAGGCGTCGTCACCATCGAGGATTCGAACACCGTGAGCAATTCCTACGAGATCGTCGAAGGAATGCAGTTCGACAAGGGGTATATTTCACAATACATGATCTCCAATCCGGAGAGGATGGAAGCGGTCCTCGAAGACCCCTATATCCTCGTCACCGACCAGAAGATATCGGCCATCAACGATCTTCTGCCGCTTTTGGAAAAACTGATCAAAGTTGGCAAAAAAGAACTGGTGATCGTCGCCGACGACGTTGACGGCGAAGCCTTGGCCACGCTCGTGGTCAACAAATTAAGAGGGATTTTCAACGTCTTGGCCGTGAAAGCGCCAGGATTCGGCGACAGGAGAAAAGAAATGCTCCAGGATATCGCCGTCGTCACCGGAGCGGAATTTATCTCCGAAGAGCTCGGAAGAAAGCTTGAAGGAGTGGACGTGACGGCTTTGGGGCGGGCCCACCGCGTGGTTTCGACTAAGGATACGACGACGATCGTGGGCGGAGCCGGAGACAAGAAAGTCATCGATTCCAGGATCAGCCAGCTCAAGGCGCAGATCCAAAAAACCGATTCGGATTACGACAAAGAAAAACTGGAGGAGCGTTTGGGCAAGCTTTCCGGCGGAGTGGCGGTCATCAAAGTCGGAGCACCCACGGAATCCAGCCAGAAAGAACTGAAACAAAGGGTGGAAGACGCCGTTGCCGCCACCAAGGCGGCCATGGAAGAAGGCATTATCCCTGGAGGAGGCATGGCGCTCTTCAACGTCGAGGGAAAGATCTCCATTTCCGGCGGAGCGGTCGAGGTTGCGGCCGCTAAAGTGATCTCCAAAGCACTCCAGGCTCCGATCAACGCCATTGTTTTGAACAGCGGAGAAAAACCCGACGAAATCATCCCGCAGCTGAAAAAAGAAGCCGAAGGCAAGAAATGGTGGGGATTCAACGCTTTGACGAACGAATTCTGCGACCTAAAGGAGAAAGGGATCATCGATCCGCTCAAGGTGACGAAAACGGCCTTCGTTAACGCCGTTTCCGTGGCGAGCAACTATCTCACCATCGGTTCGGCCATCACCGACATTCCGAAAAAAGAGGAGCACAACCATCCGGAAATGCCGGAATACTAATTTCCATTGGAACCGCGCCCGAAAAGCGCGGTTCTGACCGTCGTGCTATAATCAAGCAGTCGCTAAAAAACAAATAAAGCATCAATATGTATATTCTATGGGGCGGAATCGCGGTAATTTTCGTCTGGGTGATCGGCTCTTACAACGGCCTGGTGACCCTGAAAACCAGGGTAAAGGAGGCTTTGTCAGACATCGATGTCCAGCTGAAAAGGCGCTTTGACCTGATTCCCAATCTGGTGGAAACGGTCAAAGGCTATATGTCGCACGAAGCCAATGTCCTGGAGAAGGTGACCGAGGCGAGGGCGAGCGTCGCTCAAAGTAAAGGAAATCCCTTGGAAAGGGACAAGGCCGAAAGCGCCTTGAGCGGAACCTTGAAAACCCTTTTCGCGGTTTCCGAAAACTACCCCGAACTGAAAGCCAACACCAATTTCGTGGAGCTTCAATGCGAGCTCTCGGACACCGAGAATAAAATCCAGGCGGCCCGCAGGTTCTACAACAGCAATGTCAGGGAAATAAACATCAGGGTTCAAAGGTTTCCGACGAATCTGATCGCCGGGATTTTCGGATTCAAAGTGGAGCCGTTCTTCGAGACCGAAGCCGGAGAAAAAGAACCGGTCAAAGTCCAATTCTAGTTTCGTTCAAAGCGGAAGGCGTTTTTCGCCGTTCGCGGATTTAACGAATACAATGGCCAGAAACATTTATGCGGAAAAAGAAGCGAACGTCAAAAGGACGTGGATGCTTTTTACGGTTTTCGTCGCCGTGGTCATCGGTCTCGGCTGGGGATTCGGGTATTTTTACGACAATCCGGCCATCCTGCTCGGAGCGATTGTTTTCAGCGTTTTCATGAGCGCCACGAGTTTTCTTTTCTCCGACAATATCGCCCTTAGCCTTGCCGGAGCAAAACCGGTGGCGCGGCGGGACAACCCCGAGCTCCACCGTCTGGTGGAAAATCTGGCGATCGCCGCCGGCGCGGCCCAACCGGCAATATACATCGTGGACGATCCGAGCCCCAACGCCTTCGCTACCGGCCGGAGTCCGGAACGCTCGGCGATCGCCGTCACCACCGGCCTGCTTCAAAAATTGGACAGACAAGAATTGGAAGGGGTTTTGGGCCACGAGTTGAGCCACATAGAGAATCGCGACACTTTGGTAGCGACGACGGCCGCCGTGCTCGTCGGATTCGTCGCCATACTCGCGGATATTTTCATGCGCATGCCCCAGAGGGGAAGGGACGACAATGATCGGGAGCTCCGGGGAGTCTTGTATCTTGTGGGATTGGTTTTCGCCATGCTGGCGCCCGTCGCCGTCAATCTGATCCAGCTCGCCATTTCCCGGAAAAGGGAATTTCTGGCCGATGCTTCATCCGCGCTCTTGACGCGCTATCCCGAAGGTTTGGCTTCCGCCCTCCAAAAAATCTCGGAAGATCAAACTCCGCTTAGATCGGCCGCTTCGGCCACGGCCCATCTTTGGATAGCCAATCCTTTGAAATCAAAAGAAATAGTGTCGCATCTTTTTTCCACCCATCCGCCCATCGGAGAAAGGATCGAAAGACTCCGGGAGATGAGCCTGTGATTTTCTAAGACTCGAATTCTTTCAGTTGGTCTACCGCTTTTTTAACTAATTTCCCGAACCGGCGGTCTTTGTTTCTCTTCTCCGCGTCGGTCATTCCGTAAAATTCGTTTTCCTTTTTTAATCTAAGGTAGTTTTGGTATTTGGCTTTGTCCAACTTTCCTTCCCGAAGGGCTTGGAGCACGGCGCATCCCGGTTCGCGCACGTGCGTGCAATCGGCGTATTTGCATTTTTGAGACAAAGTGATTATTTCGTCAAACACGTTTTCGATGCCGGCGTTCGCTTCCGCCATCCCGACCTCTCTCGTGCCCGGATTATCGATCACGATCCCGCCGTTTTCCAAAAAATACATTTCTCTTGTTGTGGTCGTGTGCCTGCCTTTGCCGGTGGACCCGCTTATTTCCTTCGTCTTGATGACGTCTTTCTTCAATAATTTGTTTATCAGGGAAGATTTGCCGACTCCCGACGATCCGAGAAAACAGTATGTTTTTCCTTCGGCGATACGATCTGTCAATTCATCGAGCCCTCGTTCTTCGACGACGCTGGTCCGGACAATATCGATGTCGCCGAACCTGTCTTTTATTTCTTGTGTTTTTCGATCCAGTTCGGTTTTAGGAACCAAATCGGTTTTATTCAACACGATAACCGGTTCAATGCCGGTTTCGTTCGCCAAAACCAGATACCTTTCAAAACGGTTGAGATTATAATCCCTGTCCAGCGACTCTACGATGAAGGCCGTGTCGATGTTCACGGCGATGACCTGCGCGTCTTGTCTGTCGCTGTATTTTTTCTTGAGTATGGTTTTTCTCGGCAGGATATGGCGGATTACCGCTTTTTCTCCGTCCGATTCGGAAATCACCACCCAGTCTCCGACAGCGGGATAATCCGTTCTTTTCACGGCCTTAAACATTTGTTTCCCCGTAATCTTGGCCAAATACTCGCCGTTCGGGCTTTTCACTTTGTAAGCTTCTTTGTGTTCGGCAACGACCCGGGCTAACGGTAAGCCTTCAAATCCCGAAGATCTGCGTTGCGAATCGAAGAATTCGTCGTAGCCGAGATCTTCGAGCTCGAGTTTGGTTATTTCATTGGTCATTTTATTTTCGCGATTCTTGGCCATTTCTCCGCCTCCTACTTAAAGTCCGTGAATACTAAGTTTAAGTTAGTGATATTTTGCTTTTTTCGTCAAGCTTAAAAAAACGCAAGCCCGGAAGCGGCCGCCGATTCCGATCCTTGTTGCGGTGTCTATTGAGAATATCCGAACGGAAATCGCTGGGCTCGGCGAGCGGCATCGCCCCAAACCTCCTTTCGCCCGCCTCGTCTTGAACCGGAGCGGAAAGGACGATTTCAAGTTTTTCTAAAATCAGCCCAGAGGAATAACGCGCCCAAAGCTAAAAACAAAATTGCCTCTAACCAACTTTGTTTTTGGAAGGCTTCAATTAAAGCAATCCCAAAAAAGATTATAAATACTGCAAAGTTTACAAATCTTAGATTTATCATATTTCTATTTTAATGATTTTCCTCTCTTTTACCAACTGGCGGAGAGGCAGGGATTCGAACCCTGGATACCTTGCGGTATATTCGCTTTCCAAGCGAACGCACTAGACCGCTATGCGACCTCTCCAAGCGTATTCAGCTTATACTTTTACGGGTTTTTTCTCAAGAATAAAGGATCTAACCTTGACCGCGGTTCGCAAAAACATTATTTTGTTAATTATCCGAATATAGCTTTGGAGGTGTTGGGTGGTGCGTTCCGACCGCGTGAAAGCCGCTCTCAAAGAGCTCGATTTGATCGGCGGAGAAGAAATGCTCCGCGAAGCGAAAGAAAACGAGAGGCCTGGTCTTTTGGAAAAGCTTCTTCCAGAAACTTGTCCCTGGCCGATCATGCCGGCCAGGGAGCTCGTATTCCGGATCCAGAAAGAATGGGGAATAGATATGGGTGTTTGCCCTTTCTATTTCCTGAAAGACGATGAGAGCGAGACGCAATATTGCCTCCATGGAGGAGAGGCGATCGAGTGCCTCTGCGGCCAGCCCTGCGAAAAATGCGTCATTCGCGATAAAGAGCAGGAGGCTGTTCTTTAAGCTTCGGGGAAAGCAAAGTCCGGCCGCGCGGCCTTATACCAGGCTCGCGCGGTTTTCTTTTGTGATATAATTATTGAAAGAGATATCAATCAACATGACTGAAAAAATAAGAAAAATATACAGGTCGAGAACCGACAGGATTATTTTCGGGGTCTGCGGCGGGCTGGGAGAATATTTCGAAGTGGACCCGGTGATATTCCGCTTGCTTTTCGTTTTCCTCGCCTTTATCGGCAGCGGGATATTGATCTACTTGATTTCCGCGATTGTCGTTCCTCTGGAACCGAAGAAGATCGCGAAAGCGTCCGAAGACTGATCTTCTTTAAAGCGGTTTTCGCGAAAAATAAAGACGCTCCGGAATTTTCCGGAGCGTTGTGGCAAGGAACGTCTGCTTATTCGTCGTCGGCGGCTTCGATGCGGTCGATGACGATTGTTTTGGGTTTGTCGGTGAAGAGAACTCTTCTTTCGTCGCACTTCGCTCCCTGAAGAGCGGCGAAGAGGGGCGTCCTGGCGGTAGTGCGTTGGCATCTTTCCGCGTTGGGGACCCAATCGCCGCCGAGGACTATGGCCATAGATTCGCCGCTGCAGACATTATGATAGGTCACTCTATGGCCTATCATCGCGACCTCGTCGCTTGGAGGTCTCGAGATTAGAACGGCGCATCTTTGAAGGTCGAAGAGATGTTTCAACTCTTCTCTCTTCTTCGCGATTTCGTCGCGAATGCGGCAAGCCGTTTCACCATCCTCCTTAGCGCTTTCAAGATCTTCCTGAAGCTTGGTGATGGTCCCTTCTATTCTTGAGATTTCTGCCGGCAGGGCTTCCCGATCTTTGGGAAGCAGTCTAGGGGAGAGACAGGATCGGGACGAAGTTCTTGGGGGCGACTCCATCAACAAAACCCTCCTTATATATTGGAAAATATTGGGAACAGATTTTTAAAATAGCAATTAAGTAGACGGATTGCAAGTGAAAACACGTAAGCAGATATAGAAACGGCGCGATAGATCCCTTCTCCGCTATTGGTATGAAATAGGAATCTTCGCGCCGCCTGGCTGGAGCGGTAGAGTTTATTACGCTCCGCTCCGCTTTTTTGGTTTATTTTTTGAAGGATCGGTTCTTTTTTTGGGGTACGCGCGGCTTCTTGTTTGAAGTGACTGAAGCGCGCCCCTTAACTTTTATAAATTAATAATAACACAGATTGTTTTATTCTGTCAAGAAAGCGAGAAATAAGCCTAAATACGGCTTTTTAAGTGATTAGAAAAGCCCATTTTTCCATTTGGGGCTTTTCTGAATCGGCGTTAGAATTAGATTACTTATGAAAAACAATCCGCTCGAAAACGCCAGGCAGCAGTTGCTTGATATAGCCAAGATCCTTGAGCTCGATAAAAAAACGATCGACCGGTTGCTCAAAATAGAAAATCTGGTTTCCGGAGAAATTTCGGTGAAGCTCGACAACGGCAAAACGAAAAAATTCAAAGCCTGGAGAAGCCAGCACAACAACGCCGTCGGGCCTTACAAGGGCGGAATCAGATTCCACGAGGAAACGACCGAAGAAGAGGTGAAGGCGCTTTCGATGTGGATGACCTGGAAAACGGCCATCGTCGGCATTCCTTACGGCGGCGGCAAGGGCGGTGTGGCGGTCAATCCGAAAACCCTTTCCAAATCAGAACTCCAAAGATTGAGCCGCGGGTATATCCGATTGATCGCCAAGGCGATCGGCAGCGACAAAGACATTCCGGCGCCGGACGTGAACACGAACGCCGAAATCATGGGCTGGATGCTTGACGAATACGAAAAAATCATTGGCCGTAAAGACCCGGGCGCGCTCACGGGCAAGCCTTTGGAGCTCGGCGGCTCCAGAGGCCGCACCGAAGCCACGGGCTTGGGCGGTTCTTATGTCCTCGATTCTTTCGTCAAAAAACTAAAGAAACAAAAAAAAGCCGTTTCCGTGGCCATCCAGGGATTCGGGAACGTCGGATCGTATTTCGCCAAGTTCGTCCATGAGAACGGATACAAAGTGGTCGCGGTCTCCGACAGCAAAAACACCCTTTATAACGAAAAAGGATTGGATATCAGAAAAGCTTTCGATTACAAAGCGAAAAACGACACCTTCAAGGGATTTGTCGGAGGAAAGCTTTTACCTTCGGAGGCGGTCCTCGGACTGAACGTCGACATTCTCGTTCCGGCGGCTTTGGAAAACGCCGTGAGCGAGGAAAACGTTTCCAAAATCAACGCCAAGAATATTCTGGAAATGGCCAACGGCCCGGTGACTCCTAAAGCCGAAGAGATCCTGGCAAACAAGAAAATTTTGATCGTTCCCGACGTCTTGGCGAACACCGGCGGCGTGGCCGTCTCTTATTTCGAGTGGGTCCAGAATCTGGCGAATTATTATTGGGAAAAAGAAGAGATCTCTGCGAAGCTCAAGAAATTGATGGATTCCGCCTTCGCCGCGGTCTGGGCCGAGTACGAACGAATGTCGAAGACGACGAAAAAGGCGACTCTAAGACAGGCGGCTTATTCTCTGGCCGTCCAAAAGGTCGTCAAAGCCATGCAGGCCAGGGGAGAATTGTGATGTCTCTCAAAAAAAGAATCGCGGTTTTGATGGGAGGGCCTTCGGCCGAACACGAGGTGTCTTTGTCGAGCGGCAAGACCGTGTCCAAATTCCTGGACAGGAAAAAATACGAAGTTTTCCCGGTTTTGATCGACAAGAAAGGAAAATGGGACGACGATCCGCGCCATCTTAAAGACTTGACCGATCTCGCTTTCATCGCCATGCATGGCGAATACGGCGAGGACGGCGCGATCCAGTCCGTTCTCGAAGAAGCGGGCCTGCCTTATACCGGAAGCGATCCGGCTTCGAGCGCCCTCGGCATGAACAAAGCGATGTCGGAAAGGGCCTTCCGGACCGCCGGACTGAATCCGCCGGAATCGCTCCTGCTGCAGCATTTCGGGGATTTGGAAAACCTGCGCGTAGATCTCGGCTGGCCGCTCGTGGTCAAGCCCGCGGACAAGGGTTCGTCCGTCGGCGTTTCCATCGTCCGTTCACCGGAAGGATTGTATCCGGCCTTGGAACAGGCTTTCGCTTTTTCCCACAACGTGATGATCCAGGAATTCATAAAAGGTCGGGAACTCACCTGTGGCGTCATCGATGACGGGCTCGGGAACGCGAGAGCCTTGCCTCCGACGGAGATCGTTCCGAAATCGGCCGGGTTTTTCGACTACGAAGCCAAATACGTTCCCGGCGCTTCCGAGGAAATCACGCCTCCGGATTTGCCGATAGACTTTATCCAGCTTATCCAAAAAACGGCTCTCGCGGCCCATCAAGCGATCAAGGCCTCGGGATTTTCAAGGACGGACATGATTTTGTCCCCGTACGGCAAGTTATATATATTGGAAATAAACACCATTCCGGGAATGACGCCGACAAGCCTTTTGCCGCAAGAGGCTTTGGCCTGCGGAATGAGTTTCACGGAGTTTTTGGATCACGTCGTCCAAGCGGCTTTCCGCAAACATGGCCTCTCCGATTGAAGAAATAAAATCCAAGCTCGACCTGGTCGATTTTCTCCGGGGTTATCTCGATTTGAAGCCGGCCGGGAAAAACCTGAAGGCGGTCTGCCCGTTCCATAAAGAGCGGACGCCGTCTTTCATGGTTTCGCCGGACAGGCAGATTTGGCACTGCTTCGGCTGCAACGAAGGCGGAGATATTTTCAAATTCGTGATGAAATACGAGAATCTGGAGTTCTACGAGGCGCTCCAGGTCCTCGCGGAAAAAGCCGGGGTGGAGCTCAGGCGCGTCAGTCCCGCGGACCAGCGGGAATTCGGCGTGCTCTACGACATTGCGAGGATCTCCGCGGAGTTTTACCGGAAAAACCTCGAGGCGTCGGAAAACGCCCGAAAGTACCTGCAGAAAAGGGGAGTGACCCCCGAAAGCGTCGAAAACTTCAACATCGGTTTCGCCGGCCAGAGCTTCGAGGATTTGACGCTTCATCTGATCAACGCCGGATTCGACGTCAAAGATTTGACGCGCTCGGGGATGACCATCAAAAGCGAAAAAGGGAAATATTTCGATCGTTTCCGCGGCCGGATCATGTTTCCGCTTTGGAACGCCTTCGGAAAACCGGTCGGTTTCTCCGGCCGGATATTGCCGGAATACGAAACCGAGGAAACGGCCAAGTATCTGAACTCTCCGGAAACGCCGATTTTCTCCAAATCGAAAATCATCTACGGATTGATCCAGTCGAAAGAGGCGATCCGCGAAGAGGGATTCGTTCTTATTGTCGAAGGAATGATGGACGTGATCGCGAGCCATCAGGACGGGGTGAAAAACACGGTCGGCATTTCGGGGACCGCCTTGACGCTCGACCAGCTGAAACTGCTGCATCGGCACACCAACAAACTGGTTTTTAATCTCGACAACGATCCGGCCGGCAAGCAGGCGACCGAACGGAGCATCGACCTCGCCCTCGAAAACGATTTCGAGGCGCGAGTCCTCGACTTGGGCAACCTGGCCGCGGAAAAAGACTTGAAAATCAAGGACACGGCCGACCTGGTTTTGCTGAAGCCGGGGATTCTGAAGGAGCTGACCGGCCAGAGCGTCGGCGGAATGGAATATTATTGCCGGGAGTTTCTGAAAGACGGCGACATCAGCGACAAAAAACAAGGTATCAGGATGGCGCTACAGAAAGTTAGAAAAATGGCGAGCGCCATCGAAAAAGACTACTGGCTAAAGCAGATAAGCGACCGGACCGGCGTCAGGGAGGCGAGCCTGCGGGAAGAGATGGAAAAGCTAGGGATCGCTTCCGGACAGCCGCTCAAAAAAGTTGACACGACGCCGGATTTACGGGATATTAAGCTATCAAGACGGGAGTTGATCAGCGAAAGGCTGCTTGGCTGCTTCTCCGGAGACAGCGGCTCGAAAGAGGCCGTGGAAAAAGTCAAAGAATTCCTCCCGCAAAAGTATCTCGAAGTGTATTATTGCCTTTCCGAAGGAAGGATTCCGGAAAGCGAGGAGCTGGCCGGACTCGCGAATCTGATCAATCTGCGATCGGGTTTGGCTGATGATTCGGCGGCCGAAGTTTCCCAAAACGCGGAAACGGAAGTGCTTTGTCGGAATCTGGAGATGGAGTTCTGGACGGAAAAGCGCGACCACTTGAAAGCGCTGATCCAGGCGGCGGAAGAGAAAGAAGACGGCAAGATCGTCGAATACATCGCGGATTTCCAAAACATCACCGCGAGAATCGAGTTTTTAAAAAACCAAAAGTTTTTAAACAATGGCTAAGAACAAAAAAAAGAAATCCGCGAGAAAGCCGGTGCGCAAATTAAGGAAGCCGGCGAAGAAACCAAAAGTTTCGCGGAAAGCGATTAAAGCGAAGAAATCCAGAAAACCGGCCAAGATCGCGAAAAAAACCTCCAAAAAAACCGCGAAGCCGGTTAGCAAGAAAGCCCCGGCCAAGGAAAAACCCCGAAAGTTCAAATTCGATTTGGGCGTTTTGGACGAACTCATCAACCAAGGCAAAGCCAAAGGGTTTGTCACCGATCTAGAAATCCTTAAATTCTTTCCGCGGATCGAAACCGACGTCTCTTTCCTCGAGCATATCTACGACCGCATCGAAGAAGCCGGGCTCCGCGTCATCGACGTCGGCAATCTGATCGAGCTTCCGGGAGACGAAATCACCCAGAAAGAGCTCGAGGACGCGACTTTGATCACCGGAGAGCTTCCGGATAACGTCCAGATTTACCTCAAGGAAATAGGCAAGACTCCGCTTCTCACCACCCTCGAAGAAAGGGAAATCGCGAAAAGAGTGGCCCGCGGAGACGAGGAAGCCAGGCAAAAACTCATCAAGGCGAATTTGAGGCTCGTCGTCTCCATCGCCAAGCGTTACGTGAACCGCAGCCCACAGCTCGGCATACTCGATCTCATCCAGGAAGGGAACCTCGGGCTTTTCCGGGCGGTCCAGAAATTCGACTACCGCAAGGGATTCAAATTCTCGACTTACGCCACCTGGTGGATCAGGCAGGCGATCACCCGCGCCTTGGCCGACCATTCGCGTACCATCAGGATCCCGGTCCACATGGTGGAGACGATTTCCAAATACACCCAGGCGCGTCGGAAGTTGATGCAGGAGCTCGGACGCGAGCCCCTGGCCGAAGAGGTGGCCATCGAAATGGGCGTGAACGTGGACAAGATCCGCCACATCCAGAAGATTTCCCAAGAAGTCATTTCCCTGGAATCGCCGGTCGGCGAAGAAGAGGATTCGACTCTTTCGGAATTCATCGAAGACGAAAAAACGCTTTCGCCCTCTCAGGTGGTTTCGAGGGAGCTTCTGAAAGATCAGATCAGGGAAGTGCTGAACGATCTCACGGAAAGAGAGCGGAAAATACTGGAGTTGAGGTTCGGACTCCGCGACAGCACGCCGCATACCTTAGAAGAAGTCGGAAAGATTTTCGGCGTCACCAGGGAGCGCATCAGACAGATCGAGGCCAAGGCTTTGGAAAAAATCAGGCAGCATCAGAAATCCGTGAAATTCGGAGAATATTAGCCAATTTAACGATCGATGACGCAAGCCAACGAGATTCGGAAAAAATACCTGAAGTTTTTCAAGGCCCGGGGGCACGCGGTCATTCCTTCGGCTTCCTTGATTCCGGAAAACGACCCCACTTTGCTTTTTACGAACTCGGGCATGTTCCCGCTCGTGCCTTATCTTGCGGGCGAGCGCCATCCGGCGGGGAAACGCCTCGTCAATTCCCAGAAATGCTTCCGGGCCGAAGACATCGAATCGATCGGAGACAGCCGACACGACACTTTTTTCGAAATGCTCGGCAACTGGTCTTTGGGAGACTATTTCAAGAAAGAGCAGCTCGAATGGTGGTACGAGTTTTTGATCGAGGAGCTCGGACTCGATCCTAAGAAACTTTACCAAACGGTTTACGCCGGAGATCCGGCGATCGGGCTCGGAAAAGACGACGAAGCCATCGGGATAGTCAAAGACATTTTCAAAAAATACGGGATCGAAGCCGAAGAAGGCCCGGCGACCATGGGGAAAGGGGAAGCTGGCCCGGGACAAGAAATCGATTTCGGTCGGCAGAGGATCTTCGCTTACCGCGACAAGAACTGGTGGCAAAGGGGAGATGCCTTGGGAGAATTGGGCGGACCGGATTCGGAAACTTTCTACGACACCGGCAAATCCCACGATCCGAAATTCGGCGAATACTGCCATCTGAACTGCGATTGCGGCCGTTTTTTGGAAATAGGCAATTCGGTTTTCATGCAGTTCAAGAAAACCGCAAAAGGCTGGGAGTCGCTTCAAAACAAAAACGTCGATTTCGGCGGAGGCCTCGAAAGGCTCGCCATGGCGGCTAATAATCGCGGAAACATTTTCGAGTCCGAGCTTTTTTCTCCGATCATCGAGAAAATCGAGGAATTGTCCGGAAAAAAATACGAAAACAACCGCCGGGCTTTCGAAATCGTAAGCGACCATCTGAAAGCGGCCGTGTTCATCATGTCCGAGCCGGCTCGGATCGGCCCTTCGAACAAAGACCAGGGTTATATTGTCCGGCGCTTGATCAGGCGGGCCGCGGTTTACGGCCGCGAGCTCGGCATATCCGATCCGGTCTGGATGGTAAAAATCGGCGACATTGTCCGGTGTATTTACGAGAGGGTTTATCCCGAACTCGAGGAAAACAAAGATTTCGTCAACGTCGAACTCGAAAAAGAAGAGCAAAAATTCACGAGGACTTTGGAAAAAGGGCTCAAGGAGTTTTCCAAAATCGACCGGTCGGACGGCGTCTCCGGAGAAGAAGCCTTCGATCTTTACCAGACGTTCGGTTTTCCGATAGAGATTGTCGAAGAATTGGCCAAGGAAAAAAACATCCCCGTCGACAAAGAGGGGTTCGAAAGGAAAATGAAAGAGCACCAAGAACTTTCCCGGACCGCTTCGGCCGGAATGTTCAAAGGCGGTTTGGCCGACCAAAGCGAGGAAACGACTAAGCTTCATACGGCCGCCCATTTACTTTTGGCCGGACTGCGGCAAGTCTTGGGAGAACACGTTGTCCAGAAAGGAAGCAACATCACCGCCGAGAGATTGAGATTCGATTTCTCCCACCACGGGAAAATGACCGACGAAGAAATCGAAAAGGTGGAAGATTTCGTGAACAAAGCCATCAAAAGGGACTTGCCGGTTGTCTGCGAAGAAATAGATTACGAAGAAGCGAAAAAATCCGGGGCCATGGGGGTTTTCGACGACAAATACGGAAACAAGGTGAAGGTCTACGACATTTCTCCTTACAGTCGCGAGATTTGTGGCGGTCCGCACGTCGGCCATACCGGAGTTTTGGGAAAATTCAAGATTCAGAAAGAAGAATCCGCGGCCGCGGGAATTAGACGCATCAGAGCGGTTATCTTATAATTCAGTCGTGGAGACTGAATTCTTGGAGATAGCCGACGGAAAGTATATCGTCATCGCGCCCGCTTCACAGAGCCTCACGGTCTACACGAGGATCATTGAAGAACGCGATCGTCCGCGCGAAGAAATCGACGAAGCGGAATTGTCAAACACGGTCTCCCAGGCGATTTGGAAAGTATTCGACAGGGAACGGACTCCGGCGAGCTTCAAACTCGGCGTGGCGGAGATCGACGTCCTTCTGATCGACGCCCGTATCGTCGCGGCGAGAGTGGACGGCTCGAAAGTTTTGAATCCGATTGGCTTCCCGGCCAAGAAAATCGAGGTCGGGGTGGCCGAAACTCTGGCGAGCCGCGAGACGTTCCAAAAAATCCGACAAGGGCTGCCCAAAAACGGGGAAATAATCTTCATAAGCGAGCCGACCGCGGTCAAGGCTCATTTGCTCCGGGAGGAGAACCGTTCCAGGAATTTCGTCTTCGTTAACGTCTTGAGGGACAAAACCCACGTTTGCGCGGCCAAGGAAAACGGAGACATCCGTCCGGCCGGAGATTTCGAGTGGGGCTTGGACAATCTTTTGCAGTCCTTCCACGACGACTTGATGATCCCCAAGGAGGCGGTGGCGCCGGTTTTGAACCGCTATCTCCAAAACGACGCCTCGGCCGATTTCCTGAAGAAATTCAGGTTCGTTTTCAACAAGCATTTTTCCGTTTTCGAAAAAGGCGTGTCAGCGGCGATCCATAATGCTAAAATGGTAAAGCCCGTGGTGTTCGTGATGTGCGATCAGATAGCCGCTTCGGCCAAGCCCTTTACTTTCGGCGGCGGAGCCAAGTTTTCTTTTTTGTCCTGGGAAAATCCCGGAGACATCCTGAAGCGCGAATTCGTCCAGTTTTCTTCGAATAAGAATTTCAACCGTTTCGCCAAGCAGCGCATCAAATGGCTCAACATAAGCTGATGGAAAAACCCGAAAACAAAAAAATATACCTCAAAAAAACCGATTCCGCGGCCGCGGTCATCCAAAAGATCTTGAACAGCCGCGAGTCCAAGGTTATTTTGGCCGTTCCGAGATATTCCTTGCTCGGAGAGAACGGAAACAATTTTTATCTGATTTTCCGCGAGGCTTCGGCCATGGGAAAGCAGGTGATCGTCGAGTCAAGCGACGAAGACATCGTCGATCTCGCTTTGGCTTCGGGTTTCCAGGTGATCAACCCCGTTTTTAAGAAAGTGAAACGGGCCGTGGCCGACATCATTCCGGTTTCCGCCCGCGTAAAGCCGCGGCCGGTGCGCGTTCCCCGGGAAGAAACCGCGCCGATTCATCCGGAAGAAGAGAAATTTCCGGAAACCGAACCGATAATCCGCGAATACAGCCCTGAACCGCCTAGGCCGAGACCCGCGCCCGAGGATCGGCCGCGGAAATCGAGAAGATTGAAGATAGTCGTTTTTTCGTCCGGAGGAATCCTTTTGGCCGGAGCATTGGCTTACGCCGCCGTTTTCCTCCTGCCGAAGGCGGAGGCGCGTTTGACGCTCGCGAAAACGCGCTGGGAAACGCCGATCGCCATCACCGCTTCGATCAAGGCGAGCGCCGAAACCGGATTCACCATTCCCGGCCAAGTGTTCTCCATCGATAAAAACAACGTTTTCAGCGCTCCGGCGAGCGGCACCAAAAAAGTTGAGCAGAGCGCCGAAGGCATCATTACGGTTTACAACGCCTACAGCTCGAGCAAGCAGTCGATCGTCAAGGGAACGCGCTTCATCACCACCGGCGGGAAGGTTTTCAAAACAACCGAGGCGATCACCATTCCCGGGGCGGCGATCAGCGAAGGAAAAATAGTGGCCTCCGCGATCGACGTCAAGGTGACGGCGGAAAAACCGGGGAGCGATTACAATCTTCCGGCCGGACAAAGCTGGCGCATACCCGGATTCGAAGGCACGCCAAAGTTCAACGGATTTTACGGGGAATCCAAAGAAGCCATGTCCGGCGGATTCGTGGGCGACGTCAAAGTGCCCACGGAAGCGGACATCGCGAGCCTCAAAGAAAAGTCCAGGCAAGAGTTGTTAGCCATGGTCAAGGCGGCCGAAGACATCACCGTTCCCGAAACTCTCCGGGCTATCGAAGGAGCGACCTCATACGCCATCGTCAAGGAAGAGGTGATCGAAGACGTCGACGAAAAAGGGAACTTCAAATTGATGCTCGCCGCCGAAACCAAAATCATGGCTTTCGACGAGGCGAGCGTCCGCAAAGTGGCCGAGGAAAAGCTGGAAACAAGCGGTCCGGGCGAGGATTACGAGATGAAAAGCTACGAAATAGATTACGGCGAAGCGAGCGTCAACTTCGATACGGGCAAGGCGATCATCCCCGTAACCATCGTTTCGGAATGGTCAAGGGCTTTCGACGCCGAAGGATTCAAGTCGGCCGTGGCCGGAAAATCCGAAGAAGATTTCAGCCTCCATGTCGCCGGAGACGAGGAGATCCAGTCGGCGGTCGTCACCCTCTGGCCTTTCTGGGTGAGAAGCATCCCGGCCGACATAAGCCGGATCGGCTTGACGCTCGAATAAGGGGCTCGGATATTGACTCCAAGCGGTCCCTTGTGGTAGAATCCATGCACATGATAGAAAAAGGAGTCGTTCTCGAAGCTCTTCCGGCGGCGAACTTTCGGGTCGAGTTGGAAAGCGGAAAAGAGGTCCTCGCGTATCTATCTGGCCGCATGAGGCAGAATCACATCAAAGTTTTGCCCGGCGACAAAGTGACGGTGGAATTGTCTCCTTACGACGACAAAAGAGGGCGCGTGACGAGGAGGCTTTAAAAATCCGCGCTCCATACAGGGTTAAGATCATCGGCATGAAAGTCAGACCATCGGTCAAAAAAATTTGTAAGGATTGCAAGATTGTCCGCCGCCGAGGGCGGATTTATGTGGTTTGCGACAAAACCCCGAAACACAAGCAAAGACAAGGATAGTTAAATGAGGTTGATAGGCATAAATATTCCGGACGAAAAGCGCATCGAGGTGGCGCTTACTTATATTTACGGAATCGGACCGGCGGTCTCCAAAAGGATTCTTGCGGAAACCAAGATCGATCCAAACAAAAGAGCCAAAAGCCTGGACCAGGGAGAGGTGAGCCTTCTCAAGGATTTCATCGAGAAGAACTGCAAGATCGAAGGGGAATTGAGGCAGATCGTCCGCCAGAACGTCGGGCGCTTGAAAGAAATCCAGTGCTACCGCGGAACAAGGCACGCGAGGAAGTTGCCCGTTCGCGGACAGCGCACCAAAACCAATTCCCGGACGGTCCGCGGGAACGTGAGAAAAACCGCCATCAGCGGCAAGAGAAAAGTGGAACTCAAGTAATATCGCCATGGGAAAAAAGAAAGTAGTTTCGAAACAAGAAAATATCGCCGAAGGAGAAGAAAAGCAGGCTAAGGCGGCTTCCAAGAAATCTTCGAAGAGCGTCGACTCCGGCAAGATTTACATCAAGGTGTCTTTCAACAACACCATCGTTACCGTGACGGATAACCGCGGCAACGTCGTCACCTGGGCTTCGGCCGGATCTTTGGGTTTCGCCGGACCCAAGAAGGCGACGCCTTTCGCCGCCCAGAAGATCATCGCCGCCATCGCCGAGAAGATCGCCAAAACCGGGCCTTTCAACGTCGACGTCGTCGTCTCCGGCGTTTCCGTGGGTCGGGACTCGGCCATCAGATCGCTCGTGAACCACGGCTTCAATATCATGTCGATCAAAGACGTCACGCCGGTGCCGCACAACGGTCCGCGTCCGAAAAAACCGAGAAGAGTTTAATTCAAAAAAATGTCCAGAAGAATTTTGGAAAAAACAGAAAGAAGGTTGGGAGCGAAGCTTTTTTTGAAAGCCGAGCGTTGCTTGTCGGCGAAATGCGCCGAAGTGAAAAAACCTTATGCTCCGGGGGCTCACGGCAAAGGCCGAAGGCGCCAGAGCGAATACGGCAAGCAGATGGCGGAGAAGCAAAAAGTCCGCTTCACCTACGGCTTGACCGAAGCCGAAATGAAAAAAGCTTTCTTGAAAAGCGAGCAGAGCAAAGAGCCGACCGACGTCGCTTTGGTGAAGATACTGGAAAGCCGGTTGGATAACGTCGTTTTTCAACTCGGATTCGCGCCTTCCCGGAGAATGGCGAACCAGCTTGTGAGCCACGGGCACATCACGGTGAACGGCCGGAAATCGACCATTCCTTCGATGCGCGTGCGGCCCGGAGACAAGATCGCTTTCCGCAAGGAGTCGGCTGACCATCCGGTGGCCAAAGCGGCCGAAGTCCGCTTGAAGCAGTACGAGGCGCCGACCTGGCTGAAATTGGACAAGGAAAAAATGATCGGCGAAATGGTTTCCGAACCGAAAGACGTCGATCTGCCTTTCGACTTGGAATTGGTCGTAAACTTTTATTCAAAATAAAAAATGAAATACGCTCTTTTAAGCGAAACAGTCAATATAAAAACCATTTCCGAAGACAATAAGATCGGAAAGTTCAGTGTGGAGGGCCTTTATCCGGGTTACGGCCTGACTTTAGGGAACAGCCTCCGAAGGGTGCTTTTGTCGTCATTACCCGGAGCGGCCGTCACCCAATTCAAGGTTAAAGGGGTTTTGCACGAGTTCTCGACCATCCCCGGGGTGGTGGAGGACGTGGTGGAGATCGGGCTGAATCTGAAGAAAATCAGGTTCCAGTTTTTCGCCGAAGAACCCCAGGTGCTGACCTTGAAAATCAAAGGCGAGAAAGACGTCGTCGCCGGAGACATCGAAGCGAATACCCAGGTGGTGGTGATGAATCCCGAAGAGCATCTTTTTACCGTCACCGACAAGAAGGCCGACGTCGAAATGGAGATCACCGTCGACAAGGGATTGGGATACGTCCCGGTGGAGCGGAGAAAAACGGAAAAATTGGAAATCGGAGTCGTCGCCTTGGACGCCATTTTCACGCCGGTGCAGGCGGTGAGCTTCAAAGTTGACAATATGCGCGTCGGCGACCGCACCGACTACAACAAGCTCGATCTCGAGATCGTGACCGACGGAACGATCACTCCTTCCGACGCCCTTCACAAAGCCGGAAATATCCTACTCGATCATTTCAAGAAGATTTCGGAAATAAGCGTCAGGGAATTGTCCGCCGAGACCGGAAAATCCGGGAAAAAGAAATCGCCGGCTCGCGAGAAAAAAGAAGAATAATCATGCATCACGGCAAGAAAGGAAGAAAATTTGGAAGGAAAACCGGCGACCGCCGGCAATTCATAAAAGGATTGCTGAATAACCTGATTATTCGCGAATCCATCAAAACGACCGAAGCGAGAGCCAAAGAAATCAAACCCCTGGCGGAAAAGCTCGTCACTTTGGCGAAAAAGCAGGACTTGGCTTCTCTCCGTTTGCTTCTCAAGCGCTTGGACAAGAAAGCGGCCATGAAGATTTACCACGAGATCGCGCCGAAATACCAAGAAAGGAAAGGAGGCTATCTGCGGATCGTGAAATTGGGAACCAGCCGCAAAAGGGACGGTGCGCCTTGGGTGGAAATAAAATTCGTCTAATATGGAACACGTAATCGACGCCAAAAATCAGAATATGGGCCGCTTGGCGACGAAAATCGCCAACATCCTTCAGGGAAAGCACAAAGCCGGATACAATCCCCGTTTGGAAGGGGAAGACAAAGTGATCGTCAAAAATATCGGCGAAATCAAGCTCTCCGGAAGGAAAAGCGAACAGAAAGTTTATCACCGCCATACGGGATACATGGGCCATTTGAAAACCAAGAGCTACAAGCAGGCCGAGGCGAAAGATCCGGCCTGGGCTTTGAGGCACGCGGTTCAAGGCATGCTGCCCAAGAATTCCCTGCAGGCGAAAAGGTTGAAAAGGCTCGTTATAGAAAAATAACAATGGCAAAAGAAAGCAAAAAAGAAGGGAAATATTTCGAGGCCGTGGGCCGGAGGAAAACGGCTGTGGCCCGCGTCAGGATCGTTTCGGGAGAAACGGGCCTTACGGTGAACGGTTTGGATTATAAAAAGTATTTCAAGACCGACCGCGACCGCGTCAACGCCTACGCTCCGCTCAAATTGATTGCCGCGGAAAAAATCGGCGTGAGCGCCAAAGCCTCCGGAAGCGGATTGCCGAGCCAGGCCGGAGCCGTTTCCTTGGGGATCGCCCGGGCGTTCATCAAGATGGATCCAGGCCATCGGCCGACCCTCAAAGCCGCCGGGCTTTTGACAAGGGATCCGCGCATGGTTGAAAGGAAGAAATACGGCCTGAAAAAAGCCAGGCGCGCTCCGCAGTGGGCCAAACGCTAAATCCTACAAAATGAAGCCACTCTTCTCCGTCATCATTCCGACTTATGAGAGCGGCAAATCATTGCCGCTAGCTCTTATAGGCGCGGACAAATTCTTGCGGGAATCCGGATTCGAATACGAAATCATCGTGGCCGACGCCAAGTCGGCCGACCAGACGGCGGACATAGTCCGCCGTTTTTCAGCGCTTGTCAGGAACTTGGATTTGGTTTCCGGGGGAACGGTCGGGCACCGCGGAAAAGCTTTACAGGCGGCCGTCGAGGCGTCTGCCGGGGAGTCGCTCGTGGTTGTCGATCCCAGGGCGGCCAAAATCGGAGAAACCCTTTCCCGGATGTCCTCGGCGTTTACGGCCGACAAGGCGCGGATTTTCGACGTTTTCATTCCCCAGGGCGCCAAGAACAGGAACCGGTTGGCGGAATCGCTTTTGGAAATCAAGCACGGGGATCTGTTTTCCGGAATCGCCGGATTCCGCCGCGGATGCGGAACGCAGGTTTTTCCGAAGATCAGGCTTCCCGGACCTGGAGCTGTCTGGGAGCCAGTGGTCGTCGCCGGACAGGCCGGTTTCAAAATCAAGACCGTGGATACGGGTGGAATCGTAGGAGAAGCGTCTTCTTTGAATAATTTCCGAGGCAATCTCGGTCCGCTTATCCGAGTCGCCTACGGTTTGCGTCGGGACGTTTATCGTTTGAAAAATAAAAACAATTAAAAAACAAATGAATTATTATTTGTCGGCCGCAAGGCTTGAGGAGTTGAAGAAAGAATTGGTCGAACTGAAAACCGTGAGCCGGATCGAGGTTTCCGACAGGATCAAGAAAGCCAAGGAATACGGGGATCTTTCGGAAAACGCCGAATACGAGAACGCGAGGGAGGAGCAGGACCGGATCGAAAGCCGCATCGAAGAATTGGAAGACATCATCAAAAGCGCCGTCATCATTAAAAAAGTCGCCCAGCAGGAAGTGGTCGACATCGGTTCGACCGTCGAAGTGGCGCGGAACGGCGATAAGAGAAAGATAGTCATCGTCGGCTCCAACGAAACCAAGCCGGAAGAAGGGTTGATTTCGAACGAGTCTCCGCTCGGCCGGGCGCTCCTCGGCAAGAAGGTCGGGGACGAGGCCGTGTTCAAGAATCCGGCCGGCCAGGAAATCGCCTATCTCGTAACTAAGATCGGAGAATAATAAAGTCTTCGAGTTCCCCGCCAAAAGCGGGGGAATTTGTAAATAAGAAGAAATGGTTTAAGATTATTCAATAAAACCATGCTGGAAGATATCATCGAATCGCGGAGGAAAAAGCTGGAGACACTGCGCCGGGAAGGGATCAATCCTTATCCGGCGAGAGTGAAAAGGACCATGTCCGTGGCCGAAGCTTTGAACGGATTTGCGAAGTTCAGCCGGGAAAAGAAGAAAGTCTATTTGGTCGGAAGGGTTATTTCTTTCCGCGATCAGGGAGGCGTGATTTTCGCCGATATCGACGACGGTACCGGAAAAATCCAGGCTGTTTTGACGAAAAAAAACCTGAAAGATTTCAAGTTTTTGAAAGAAATCTTCGACGCCGGAGATTTCATGGAAGTCGGCGGAATCCTGTTCAAAACGAAAAAAGGCGAGAAAAGCGTCGAAGCCAAAGCTTGCCGTTTGGTCGGGAAATCGCTGCGGCCGATCCCTTCGAGTTGGTTCGGTCTGGACGACGTCGAAGAGCGGTTCCGAAAGCGGTATCTCGATATAATTTTGAACGAGGACGTCAAAAAAGACCTGGTTTTGCGTTCGGAAATCCTGGCCTCGCTTCGGGAAACATTGGCCTCTGAAGGATTTATGGAAGTGGAAACGCCGATGCTCCAGCCGATTCCCGGGGGAGCGCTCGCCAGGCCTTTCAAAACGCACCACAACGCACTGGACACGGATTTTTATCTAAGGGTGGCCCCTGAGCTCTATTTGAAAAGGCTTTTGGTCGCCGGATTCTCCAAGATTTTCGAGATCGGCCGGAATTTCAGGAACGAAGGCATGGACCGCGAGCATAATCCGGAATTCACCATGCTCGAGCTTTACTGGGCTTACCAGGATTACGAAGGTTTGATGAAATTCACGGAAAAGCTTCTGAAAAAATTCATTCCGGGAAAATACGGCCGGATCACCTACGCGGAGGCGATGAAAAAATACGCCGGCCGCGATCTGATGAAGATTCCCGAAGGCAAAATCGACGAGGTTTTCAAGAAAGAGGTGCGTCCGAAGCTGGTGAAGCCGGTGTTTCTTACCGGACACCCGAAAGCCATCTCGCCGCTCGCTAAGCTCGACGAAAAAGATCCGCGGCTCGTCGAAAGGTTCCAGCTGATCGTCAAGGGAACCGAAGTGGCCAACGCTTTTTCGGAATTGAACGATCCGATCGACCAGCGCGAACGCATGGAAGACCAGGAGCAACGTTATCGGGCCGGAGACGAGGAAACGACCAGGTTCGACGAGGATTTCATCGAAGCCGTCGAATACGGCATGCCGCCGGCGGCCGGAATCGGTATCGGCATCGATCGGCTGGTGTCTCTCATCACCGGCAAGCCCCTGAAAGAAATAATAATCTTTCCGACCCTAAGGCCGAAAAAACAGCTTCAATAATAAAATGATCGACATCAATTTAATCAGGGAGAATCCCGAAAAAGCCAGAAAGGGCATGGAGCGCAAAAATTATGATCCCGGGCTGGTGGACACTTTTCTGGAGCTCGACGCCGACTGGCGCGCCGGGAAAAAAGAAATCGACGAGCTCCGAGCCAAGCAAAAGGCTTTCGGACCGGAATCGAGAAACGAAGCCAAGGCCGTCAAAGAAGAAATCGCGGCCAAAGAAGAGGCGATCGTCGGTTTGGAAAAAGAAAGGCAGGCTATCCTGGAGCAGATTCCGAACATTCCGGCGGACGATGTTCCGGAGGGCAAAGACGACAGCGAAAACATCGTCTTGAAGCAAGTCGGCGAACGGCCGGAATTCGGTTTCGAGCCTAGGGATTATCTGTTCCTGGCGGGGAAATTGATTAACACCGAACAGGCGGCCAAAGTCGCTTCGAGCAGGTTCGGGTATATTTTCGGAGATTTGGCGAGGCTGGAATTCGCTTTGGTAAAACTCGCCATGGACACGCTAGAACCCTACGGATTCATTCCCACCATCCCGCCAGTGATGGCTAAACCGGAAATCATGAAGGGAATGGGCAAGCAAAAGTTCTTGGAAGCCGGAGACGCTTTTTACATCCAGGAAGACGATCTTTACCTTGTCGGCAGCTCCGAACATTCGATCGGCCCCTTGCATATGGAAGAAACCCTGGACGAGGAGTCGTTGCCCAGGCGCTACATGGGATTTTCCACCTGTTTCCGACGCGAAGCCGGAAGCTACGGCAAAGACACCAAAGGAATACTACGCGTGCATCAGTTCGACAAAGTGGAGATGTTTTCTTTTTCCAAGCCCGAAGATTCGGAAGAAGAGCATAGATTCCTTCTCGCGAGAGAAGAAGAACTATTAGGAAAGCTCAAGCTCCCTTACCAGGTGATGGCCATTTGCACTGGCGACATGGGATTCGGGGATTACCGGCAGTTCGACGTGGAAACCTGGCTTCCCGGACAGGGAAAATACCGCGAAACCATGTCTTGTTCGAATACCGGCGATTTCCAGGCGCGTGGGCTGAACATCAAATACCGCGTCAAATCCACCGGAGAATCGAAATACGTCCATACTCTGAACGCGACCGCTTTCGCCATAGGCCGGATGCTCATCGCCATTCTGGAGAACTACCAGACCGCAGCCGGAGAAGTCTTGGTGCCGGAAGCTTTGCGGGATTTTGTCGGAAAGGAGAAGCTGTCCATTCAGAGATAAAACAATGCGCCGGATCATTCGGCTCGTATCGCTTATAATCGCCGTCGCCGGAATCGGGTGGTTTTGGAAAACTAATCCCGATTATTTGGTTTCTTTGAAGGATTGGGCTTTGGCCAAGGCGGTGTTCGTTTACGAGAAGATTACGTCCGGAGATCCGGACGCGGCCGACCCGGCTCTTTTGCCGGAAAAAACCATCATCTGGTGCTCCGAAAAATGCTTTTGGCTGGGAAGCGACGGCAGGCTTTTCGAGGAGGCCCCGAAAACCGAAGGGAGTTTGATCAAAACCGTGAAGGCGCTTTCGGACGGAATGAAAACCGGAGACCAGGCGCTTGACTTGAGCGAAGCCGAAAACCTTTACCGGATTTCCGCGATCATGAAAGAGCTCGGCTTCAATTTCGGCGTCATTGATCTCGGCGATCTATCCCTTAAGGAGGCGTGTATCGAAATCGATTCCGGAACCAAGTTTTATTTCAGCCTCAAGAACTCTCCGGATTTCGCGGTTCCGGTTTTGGAATCACTGATGAAATCCGGGGAAATGAAAAACCTCCAGTACGTGGATTTCCGGATGGAAAACCGGGCTTATTACAAGTAGATTTATCCATTTTTAATAATGGATTTATATCAATAATTGTTTAAACTTATTAAACTAATAAATTCCTGTTTAGTTTCAGGATGATTAATAAATACTCCTCTGATCTCAGAAGTTATACATGTTGAAAGCTTTTCAACTCCTCGGCATCTAATACAGTTATGAATACCTTCTACCACAACGATTACTCCTCTAGGCTTTAAATTATCATTAATGACATTAGCTACTTCTGAAGTAAAGTTCTCTTGAAGTTTAGGGTAGCTACATAAAGCAATAGCAATTCTAGCTAATTTGCTTAGACCGATAGCCCAACCACGCGGAATATATCCTATATGCACATTATAAATTACGGGCGTAAGGTGATGTGGACACATACCGAAACATTCAATATTTTTTAAAATAACTAACTCTTTGTTTTTAGTAGGGAATCTTTTACTAAAATATTGCGTGGTGTCTTCGTTTCTAAAGAAGCTAGCATACATTTTAGCAATTCTTAAAGGGGTTTCCTTCATGTCGGGATTTGTCTCCCATTCTGGATTAAGAACGCTAACGAGTTTTTTGCAGGCATCCTCTAAAGATTCATTATTCATTTATATGTTTTTTATAACAAATAAGTATATTTGTCAATATAAGAGGTATATTGTAGGCTTAAAATTATTATGAAGAATAGACAGACAATAAGATCTCGAGAAGATCGGCGATTATTTACGGCGTACAAAACAGGACATGGAATCTGGTATGATTTTAATGACATTTTTTGCCAGACAGAGATTATCGCACATAAGATAAAAAAGATTAGTAAACATCCAATATTTATTTCAGTAGGTCGTGGAGCATGGGTTTTTTCTAGAATTCTGTGCAATTTCTTCGAAAATAAAAAAATTAAATATAAGATATTTACTGTAATAGCATCGTATATTAATCATAATACAAGTAAAGAGCGTCCTATTCTAGAGCAAGGTTTAGATAATCTTTCAAGCGTTAGTATTAAAGAATTAATGAAGAACGGCGGAGAGATCTGGATTTTAGATACACCATATATAACGGGCAGGACTGCTTTATTTGTAAAAAAATATATAGATCGTAAGTTTAATACAGATTCTCGCATAGCGACTTTACACTTTGTGGATTTTAAAGGAGCACGAGATTTCCCTTGGCGAGAAAAAGCCATCATACAACCTAATGTATATAGCGAGAAAATATCTATGAAGGAAACTATGCAATATATAGAATATCCTTGGGAATGGATGAATCTTTCTGCATATAATAAAGTCTATAATAAATATAGAGCTAAAAAACATAAATAATAAATGAAAAAGATAATCCTAGCGTCAAATTCCTTTCTTAAGAAACTTGTTTTAGAAAAATCAAAGCTTGATTTTAACATTGATCCGGCCGATATAGACGAGTCCAAGTTTGATTATTTGGATCCCGAAGATCGAGTACGGGGGATTTCACTAGAGAAATGCGAATCAGTTAGAGATAGGCATCCGGAATCGATAATTATTGCCGCAGACACCTTAACTCTTCTTGATGGAGAAACTATCGGCAAGCCTAAAGATATGGAAGAGGCTTATCGTATGGCTATTAAGCAAAGCGGGAAAAAGATACTTGCGTTAACCGGAATAACTTTGTACGATCCGCGAAAAGGTTTCTTCACCAAGTTATCGAAGACGAGAATTACGTATCAAAAATTTGATCGTAGCGACCTAGAAAGACTTTTTAAAGATAATTTTCCATTAAGAATGGCGAGTGGTTTAGGTTTGTTTATTGATGCACCCGGATTTACTTTGGTTCAATCGATCAATGGTTCATATACCGGAGCTTACGGCATGCCTATGGAGATTGTATATAAGTATTTACATCAATTTGGGCATATTTATTAATACAATAGTTGTAATAAGGAAACTATTTATTGATACTATATTTTAATAATAGAGTTCCTTTATTATTAATTCTTTTAACTGATTCTAATCGAGCATTTTTAGGTTTAAACTCCTTAATCTTTAAAAGAGGCAGCCCGGTGCCAAAAAAGTATGGTTCTATTGTTATGTACCATTTATCTACTATATTTTGTTTTATAAACCATGAATATGTGTTCATTCCACCTATTACAAGTGCTTTTCTTGATTGTGTAGAATGTAATATTTTAAAAAGAGTTTTCCTGTTCGGTTTAATAAAATAGATATTATTACCAAGATATTTTATATTTCTACGATTAAATACGATAGTTCTTTTATTCTTTAATAAATTAACTGAACGTTTATAAGTTATATAACCCACAATAATACAGTCGGCTTTTTTGATTTCTGATTTAAGAAACTTCTGATCTTCTTGGCTGGACCATTGGTGAAAGTGGCGATGGACATCAGTAATTCGTCCATCTATAGAAGAGCCGTTGATACAAGTAATATGAATTTTATGTCCATTCATCTTTAAATAATAATTTGATTTACAAAAAACATCATGGCGAATACCATGATGTTTTTATCCAGAGAATTTAGGTAGCGCTATAATTCTATCGAATTCTTCCAGGAATGAAAATGCAGGATGTAGTTTTATTGTTTTTATTTCCTGGTCGGTAAAAAACATCTGTAGAATTATAGCCGTCTCTTCAAGAGAATCGGGGGTATGGATTCTATTCTCCGAAACTTTATCTTCAAGGTTCTCCCCCGATAATCCAGTAGATGCCAGCGCTTCTTTAGACAGACAATACTTGCCACGAATACCAGATATACCAGGAACACCCTTAATCTTGCGAAGGCGTGAGATGTCATCGATAACCGCGACAAGAATTAAAGATGTACCTATAGTGATAGACCTCACTATAGAAGAGTAGAATGGTTTCATAGTTTGATCTGCGTAAAGATATCTGACGGCTTCTTCTGGTATCTGGACATATTTCCCCCAGATGACTTGAACGCCAGCTTCAATGAAATCCTTAATCACAAGCCAATCGACATTATCAAGAAACGCATCGGGTTTTATGATAATTGTCGTGCCTAAGGACCCCATCTTATTATCCTCCTTAGCAAAATGTTAAGTTACTTTTTTTATCATAATAAAAGCGGGTATTAAAGTCTATACTAATTAAAACCTCCCTTGATTTTCCGTTGTTTTTGTGGTATAAACCCTTCATACTCCCTTATATGAAAGCAAAACCGGGGGAAATTTTGCTGTTCAAATGGCGTTTAAATTGATTTCCAAAAACAAACCGGCCGGAGACCAGCCCAAGGCGATCGAAGAGCTGGTTTCGGGCTTGAATCAGGGTCTCAAAGAGCAGACCCTTTTGGGCGTTACCGGATCGGGTAAAACCTTTACCGTGGCGAACGTCGTCAAAGATGTCAATCGGCCGACATTGGTGATAGCCCACAACAAAACTTTGGCGGCCCAGCTCTGCAACGAGTTTCGGGAGCTTTTTCCGGAAAACGCGGTCCATTATTTCGTCTCTTATTACGATTATTACCAGCCCGAAGCCTACATGCCGCGGACCGACACCTATATCGGCAAAGAAGCTTTGATCAACGACGAAATCGACAAACTTAGGCACGCGGCGACCACGAGCCTCTTAACCCGGAAAGACGTCATCATCGTGGCTTCGGTTTCCTGCATCTACGGCTTGGGAAGCCCGGAAGTTTACGAGAAAAATATTCTTCATTTTAAAGTCGGGGACAAGATCACGCGGCAGGAACTGATGAGGCAATTCATTAAAATGCAGTTCCATCGCACCAACGCCGATCTTAAACGGGGCACTTTCAGGCTTCGCGGAGACAACTGGGAAATAATGCCGCCGAACGAGGAAACGATCTACAATTTCCGTTTGGAATCCGGCGAAATCGCGGAAATATTGAGGATCGATCCAGTCGCGGGCTACGAGCCGGACAAGACTCCGTCGGTTCCGGAGGTTTTCATTTCCCCGGCCAAGCATTTCATCACCTTGGACAAAGAGCGGGAAGCCGCTTTGTCGAATATAGAAAAAGAACTCGAGGAAAGGCTGAAGTTTTTCGAATCCAAAAAACTGTTTTTGGAAGCCGAGAGATTGGAGCGCCGGACCCGGGCCGACATCGCCATGATGCGGGAAATCGGATATTGCAACGGCATCGAGAATTATTCGCGTCATCTTTCCGGCCGGGCCGCGGGCGAACCGCCTTCGACTTTGCTCGATTATTTCCCCAAAGATTTTCTCGTGGTGATCGACGAATCGCACGTGACCGTTCCCCAATTGAGGGGCATGTACGAAGGAGACGCCTCGAGGAAAAAGACTTTGATCGAATATGGCTTCAGGCTGCCTTCGGCCGCTGACAACAGGCCGCTCACTTTTCCGGAATTCGAGAAGCGAGTGGGCCAGGTGATTTACACTTCGGCCACGCCCGGAGAGCACGAGAAGCGCCGCAGCGGAAAAATCGTCGAGCAGATCATCAGGCCGACCGGCCTGGTCGATCCCGAGCTTATTGTCCGTCCGGCCAGGGGCCAGATCGACGATCTGATTCCGCGGATCAGGGAGCGGGTCGAATCCAAAGAGAGGGTGCTCGTGACGACCTTGACCAAGCGCATGGCCGAGGATTTAAGCTCTTATCTCGAAGAGCAAAAGATCAAGGTGACCTATCTCCACAGCGACGTGAAGACCCTGGAAAGGATCAAGATCCTTACCAATTTGCGGCGGGGCGCCTTCGACGTGCTCGTGGGCGTGAATCTTTTAAGGGAAGGGTTGGACTTGCCGGAAGTCTCGTTGGTGGCAATACTCGACGCCGACAAAGAAGGCTTTTTGCGGAGTGAGACGTCGCTTATCCAGACGATCGGCCGGGCCGCGAGAAACGTCAGGGGCCAGGTTTTGATCTACGCCGATTCGATCACCGGATCGATCGAGCGGGCCATGAGCGAGACCGAACGCCGTCGGAAAATACAGCTCGCCTACAACGAAGAGCATCACATCACGCCGCGGACGATCGTCCGGGAAGTGAAAGACATTTTGCCGACCGACGAGCTGCTCGATTTGGAAATGAAGCCGGTGCCGAGATCGGAAAAGGCTTTGGAGGCGATGCTGAAACAGAAAGAACGCGAAATGAAAGCCGCGGCCAAAGAACTCGATTTCGAGCTGGCGGCCATCTTGAGGGATGAAATCAAGGTTTTGACCGAGCAAATGAAAAGAAAGCCCGAATTGAAGAAATCGGGATTGAACAGGAAATAAAAATGAACAAAGACAGAATCATCATCAAGGGAGCGCGGGAGCATAATCTGAAAAACATCGATCTTGAGATTCCCCGGAATAAAATGGTCGTTTTCACCGGTCTTTCCGGATCGGGAAAATCTTCCCTTGCTTTCGACACCATTTTCGCCGAAGGCCAGCGCCGCTACGTCGAGTCTTTGTCGGCTTACGCCAGGCAGTTTTTGGGCAGGCTCGACAAGCCGGACGTCGACGAGATCGAGGGGTTGTCTCCGGCGATTTCCATCGATCAGAAAGCGCATTCTTCGAATCCGCGTTCGACCGTGGCGACCATCACCGAGATCTACGATTATCTGAGGGTTTTGTGGAGCCGGGCCGGAACGCCTTTTTGTCCGATCTGCGGCCAGGAGATCAAAAAGATGAGCCTCGAGGAGATCGTCGACGCCGCCATCGCTTTTTCCGCGCCGAAGGGCAGGTTGGAGAAAGAATTGATCGTTTTCAGTCCGGTGGTCCGCGGCCGGAAAGGGGAATATTACCAAATGCTTTACGACTTTTTGTCGGCCGGATACCGCGAGGCGAGGATCGACGGCGAAATGCGGTCGCTCCGCGACAAAATAAGAATGGAGCGCTACAAGCAGCACATGATCGAGATTCTAATCGACCGCTTGCCGGCCGGCCTCGACTTAAAAAACAAAGACAACCGTCTGCGTTTGAGCGAGGCGGTCGAAGCCTCATTGAAGCACGCCGAAGACACGGTCGTTTTCAGGAACGCCGACCGGGAAGCGAGCTTTTCGGCCAAATTTTCTTGTCCGCGGGACAGCTTCTCTTTCCCGGAAATAGAGCCGAGGCTTTTTTCCTTTAACAGCCCTTATGGCTCTTGCGAAGCCTGCCACGGATTGGGCGTCAAAGACATCTGGTCCGACGATGTTTGCGAGGTCTGCCGCGGACGCCGTCTGCGGCCCGAAGCCTTGAGCGTTCTCGTGGAGAACAAAAACATCAGCGAAGTGACGGGGATGTCGATCGGAGAAGCCCAGGGATTTTTCCGGAGTCTCGGAGAAAAAATGACCGCCAAGCAGAAAGAGATCGCCGAAGTTCCTTTGCGCGAGATTTCGGCGAGATTGAAGTTCATGTACGACGTTGGGCTCGATTACCTCACTTTGGACAGGAAGGCCGGCACTTTGTCCGGCGGAGAATCCCAGCGGATCCGTCTTGCTTCCCAGATAGGGTCGCGGCTCGTTGGTACCCTCTATATTCTCGACGAGCCGACGATCGGGCTCCATCAGCGCGACAACGAGAAGCTGATCAATACGCTCCACGAGCTTCGCGATCTCGGAAATTCCATCATCATCGTCGAACACGACGAAGAAACCATCAGGTCGTCGGATTATCTCGTCGATTTCGGGCCGGCGGCGGGCGTAAACGGAGGCCGTATTGTCGCCGAAGGCCCGATTCCGGAAATATTCAAGGACAAGAAAAAGGATTCACTCACTTTGCGGTATTTGCGCAAAGAGGAAGAGATAGACATTCCCGTCAAACGCCGCGGGATCAAGGACGTCCCGACCCTGAAGCTCCGCGGAGTGACGGAGAACAATCTCCAGGACATCAACGTCGATATTCCGGTCGGCCGGTTCACGGCCGTCACCGGGGTTTCCGGTTCCGGCAAAAGCACCTTAGTCTACGATGTTTTGTATAAAGCCGTGGCCAACAAATTGAACCACGCGAGCTTCAAGCCCGGAGCCCTGAAGGCGATCATGGGGCTCGAATACTTGAACCGGGTAGTTAATATCGACCAGTCTCCGATCGGGCGGACTCCGCGTTCCAATCCGGCAACCTACATCGGCGCCTGGAGCGATATCCGCGAGCTTTTCGCTTCGACCGAAGACGCGAGGATCCGCGGCTGGAAGCCCGGACGGTTCAGCTTCAACGTCCGCGGAGGTCGGTGCGAGCATTGCGAAGGCCACGGATACATCGCCATCGAAATGCACTTTTTGCCGACGGTCTACGTCTCTTGCGATGTTTGCAAGGGAAAAAGATTCGACCGCGAAACTTTGGAAGTCGAATACCGCGAAAAAAACATCTACGACATCTTGGAGATGTCGATCGAGGAAGCGGTCAAGTTCTTCAAAGACATTCCTTGGCTCCGCGACAAGCTGAAAATCTTGGACGAAGTCGGCATGGGATACGTCAAACTCGGCCAATCGGCGACGACCCTTTCCGGCGGCGAAGCCCAGCGCATCAAACTGGCGGCCGAACTCGGCAAGCGCGACACGAGAAGGACGCTTTATCTTTTGGACGAGCCGACCACCGGGCTCCATTTCGAGGACGTCAAAAAACTCTTGGAAGTCATCCAACGTCTGGTCGACAGGGGGAATACGGCGGTCGTCATCGAGCACAACCTCGACATCATCAAATCCGCGGACTGGGTGATCGATCTCGGTCCCGAAGGCGGAGAAAACGGCGGCCGAGTGGTGGCTTTCGGCACTCCGGAAGAGGTGGCGAGGAAAAAAGGAAGCTACACCGGAGAATACCTGAAAAAAGCGCTTGACCGCTAGTTTCTAAATCAACGGGTTTTAAGGTAGAATTCGGATAATAATCATGGAAAAAACGCGGAAAAAAGTCGGATTGGCTCTAGGCGGAGGCGGAGCCAGAGGCTTCGCCCACATCGGCGTCATCAAGGCCTTGAAGGATTTGGGAATACCGATCGATTTCGTCGCCGGCACGAGCATGGGAGCGATCATTGGCGGACTCTACGCCTTGACCGAGTCCGTCGAATCCATCGAGAGTAAGATAAAAGGACTCGAGGGGAGAAACTTGAAAGTGGTGAACGTCCTCGCCGGAAAATCCGCGAAGTCGATCACGAAAAACCAGCCGATGCTAGAGACGATCGACGAATTCTTTGGGGAGGCGAAATTCGAAGATTGCCGCGTGCCTTTCAAGGCGGTCGTGACCGACTTCAAGACCGGAGACGAAGTCAGCCTTGATCAAGGGCTGATGGCTCCGGCGGTAAAAGCGAGCGCCAGCGTTCCGATGATTTTCCAGCCCGTGGAGATCGACGGACGGCTGCTTGTCGACGGCGGATTGTCGAGGCCCATTCCGGCGGACATCGTGAAACAAATGGGAGCCGACGTCGTCATCGCCGTCGACGTTTCCGCCAAATGGGTGGATATTTCCGCGGATCTGACCAAGGGCATCGGATGGCAGGGTTTTTACGGCGCCTTGAGCAACATGCTCGCGGCCATGAATCAGCAGATTTCCAAAGAGATCTTGAAACATAACGCCGACATCGCGCTCCGGCCGGCGGTGGCGGGCTACGATTGGCTCGGATTCGGCGATCCGAAAGACATCATCGCCTCCGGCTATCGCGAAGCCTACTCCAATAAGGCGCTGATTTTCGAGAAAACCGGATACGAACCGGCCGCCAAAACCGGCCTCCAGATTTTCCTGGATTTTCTTTTCGGCCTCGACTGAAATGAAAAAACTTTACGAAAACCTTCCCGACACTCCCGGAGTGTATTTGATGCGAAACAGCCGCGGAGAGATCATCTATGTCGGAAAAGCGGCCAACTTGAAACGGAGGGTTTCGAGTTATTTCACGCGTCCGCACGACAGCCGTTTGGAAAAATTGGTTTCGGAAATCAAAAAAATAGATTATCGCCGAACCGACACCGCCCTGGAGGCTCTTATCCTCGAAGCCGAACTGATCAAAAAATACCGGCCGTTTTTCAACATCAAGGACAAGGACGACAAGAGTTTCCTTTATTTCGAGATCACCAAAGAAGCTTATCCGCGGGTGATGCTCGTCCGCGGCCGGGAAGCGAAAAAGGGCGAGAGGTTCGGGCCGTTCACTTCGGCTTCTTCCGTGAGGGATGCGGGGAAAATCTTGAGAAGGATTTTCCCATGGAACATCCATCCGCCGGAAAAAATCGGAAAATTCAAGCGGCCGTGCTTTGATTTCGAAATCGGCCTTTGTCCGGGAACATGCGTCGGACGCGCGGACAAAGCCGGCTACCGCAAGAACATTGCGAACTTGAAGATGTTCTTGAAAGGCAGAAAAAAAGCCTTGATCAAAAATCTGGAAAAAGAAATGTCCAGGGCGTCGGAAGCGCTTGATTTTGAGAAAGCCGAAAAGATCAAGCGCCAGATTTTCAGCTTGAACCATATCCAGGATATCGCCCTGATCAGGGATTCCGATCTTCCGACCGGGGAAAAAGTCGAATTCCGCGTCGAAGGATACGACGTTTCCAACATTTCCGGGGATTCGGCCGTGGGCAGCATGGCGGTTTGGGAAAACGGGGATTTGAATCCGAACGAATACCGCAAGTTCAGGATAAGGACGATAAAACAGGCGGACGACACCGGAATGATGAAAGAAATCATCGGCCGCAGGTTTAAGAACGATTGGCCTTTGCCGGACTTGATTTTGGTCGACGGCGGTCTCGGCCAGATGTCGGCCGCGAAAAAAGCCTTGGCCGAAGCCGGATTGAAAATCCCGATCCTGGGAATAGCCAAAGGGCCGTCGAGAAAAGCCGACCGGATCATCGGAGTCATCCCGAAAGCCGTTTCCAAAAACGATTTGCTGAAGCTCCGCGACGAAGCCCACAGATTCGCCATCGGCTACCACAAACGGTTGAGGGAAAGGAAGTTCCTCGGCTAATTTTCCGAAACAACGAGGCCGGATTCGGCCTGACGGGTGACGTAGATTTTGACCGGAAGCCGGCTTAGGGAGCCGACAAGCGCCGGAGTATTTTCTTTTTTGACCAAAGCGAACATGCATCCGCCCATGCCGGTGCCGGTCAGTTTTGCGCCGAGCGCTCCGTTTTCCAGGGACAGGTCGACGCATTTTTCGATCAAATCGGTCGAGACTCCCATATAATCCCGGATAAGCCGATGGCAGCGGGTGACGATGGAGCCGATGTTTTCGAAGTCCGGAACCTCGGATTTCAAAAAACTCCTCATCTGCCGGATCGCATCGGTGGTAGTCTCGATATATTTCAGTATCGACGGTTCTTTTCTCTCGAACCTTTTTCTTTTTTCGCGGATGACATCGGCGGTGTTTCGCGGGACAAGCGTGTCGGCGATCACGATATCGATGTCGTCGGGTAAAACAAACCTTTCCATATCCGACGGAGGTTCGGTTGAGTTGTCGAGATAGATAAGCCCGCCCATTCCTGACGAATACAAATCCATCTGCCCGGCGCCGGTCCGCAGTTCTTCAGCTTCGACCTTATAGGCTAAATCGCAAACGGTTGCGGTATCGAGGCTCAATCCGTAAAATCTAGCCAGAGCGGCGACGCTCGCCACGGAAACGGCCGCGCTGCTGCTCAACCCGGACTTGGCCGGAAGATTACTTTTGATTTCCACGGAAACCGGAGCCGCGTCGACCCCCAAATCATCGATGACCTTGATCGAGGCATTGGTGTAGTCGAGGATTTGCCGAGAGTATTTCCCGATTTGTTCTTTGGATAAAACGATTTCCGAATTCAACGGCCCCGAAGTTTTCAGATGATAATCGGCTTTCCGTTCGGAGACCTTGACCGTTATTTTAAGATCTATCGCGCACAAAACAGACGGACCCGTTGTCCAATCGATATCTTCTCCCGCCAAGCAGATTCTGCCCGGCGCCGTCGCTTCGACGAATCGGCTGTTTTTCTTGAAGTTCGGATAAGGCATACGGTTAAAAAATCATATCGAATTATATAGAAGAGGGGACGCAAGGACAATCGGACGAGGCTTACGGATTCGCCATCTGTTTCGATATCGGCGGCCTCGATGATAGTTGGCGTGGTGAACGTTCAAAGCGCGGAGGCGGTTTTGTTTGTCATCAAAACTGTTTTTGGCTACACTGAATTGCAATGAAACTCTCTATCGGCATAGTGGGTTTGCCCAATGTCGGAAAAAGCACGCTTTTCAAAGCTCTGACCAAGCAGGAGGTGAATATCGCCAATTATCCTTTCGCCACCATCGATCCGAACGTGGGCGTGGTGGCCGTGCCCGACCGCCGGCTCGACACGCTCGCCGAGATGAGCGTTTCCAAGAAAAAGATTCCGGCGGTCGTCGAGTTTTACGACATCGCCGGCCTGGTCAAAAACGCCTACCAGGGCGAAGGGCTGGGAAACCAGTTCTTGGCGAATATCAGGGAAACGAACGCCATTGTCCAGGTGGTTCGGTGTTTCGAGTCTTCGGAGATCATCCACGTGGAAAACGGAATCGATCCGATCCGCGATATCGACATCATCAATACCGAGTTGGTTTTCAAGGACCTGGAAACAACTGGGAAGCGCCTGGGAAGCCTCGAGAGAGAGGCGCGCACCGGAGACAAGCAGAAAATCCGCGAGCTCGAGGTTTTGAAAAAAATAAAAGCGGGCCTGGAAACCGGAAATCTGATTGTCAATCTAGTGGACGTCAAAAGCGAACCGATCGTCAAAGAACTCGGTTTTTTGACCGCCAAGCCGCAGATTTATCTTTTGAACGGCGGACTCGAAGATATCAAGCCGGAATTGAGGGGAAAAATAAAATCTTTGAACGCCGATTTCGTCGTTCAGGATCTCGCTACTTCGACCGATCTTTCCGAGCTTATCAGGAAATCCTACGAAGTCTTGGGACTGATCAGTTTTTTCACGACCGGCGAGGACGAAACCCGCGCCTGGACCGTCGAAAAAGGAACCAAGGCCCCGCAGGCGGCCGGAACGATCCATACCGATTTCGAGAAGAACTTCATCCGGCTGGAGGTGGTCGAATATCTGAAGCTGGTCGAAGCCGGCGGCTGGCTGAACGCCAGGCAAAAAGGTTGGATCCGGCTCGAAGGCAAAGATTACGCGGTCGAAGACGGGGATGTCGTTGTCGTCAGGCACGGATGAACCGGGACGGTTTTTGAGCTATAATTCAAAGGTTCAAACGATATCATGTTTCTTCAGAAGCTCGAACTGCAAGGATTCAAATCTTTCGCCAATAAAACCGTTCTGGATTTTCCCGGAGGCATCGCCGCCGTGGTCGGCCCGAACGGTTCGGGAAAATCGAACATCGCGGACGCCATCCGCTGGCTTTTGGGCGAACGGGAAGCGAGGAATCTCCGAGGAGGGAAAAACGACGATCTGATTTTCGCCGGGACGGAGAAAAAAGCGCGCATGGGCATGGCGACCGCTTCTTTGTATTTCGACAATTCTTCCGGTTTTTTCCCGACCGAATTCAAAGAAGTGGTCATCAGTCGCCGCATCGACCGCGACGGCGATTCCAAGTTTTTCTTGAATCAATCGGAAATGAGGATGAAAGACATCGTCGATTTTTTCGCCAAAGCCAAGCTCGGAGCAAGAGGGCTAAACATGATCGGGCAGGGGGAAAGCGATTTGATATTGAAATCGACTCCACTCGAACGCCGCGAACTGATCGAAGAGCTTCTGGGGCTCAAGGAATATCTCTTGAAGAAAAACGCCGCCTCGAGAGAGCTGAAGAACACTTTTTTCAATCTGGAAAAAGCGCGGGCGCAGCTTGGCGAAATCGAGCCGCACCTGCGCAGCCTGCGGCGCCAGGTCTCGCGTTGGACCAAGCGCGACAGCCTGGCCGAAGAACTGCGGCAGATCGAGGACAGCTATTACAGCGGCCGCGTCAGAATGATCACGGAAAGCCTCCGCTCTTTCGATCCGGAAATCGAAAAACTGGACAAGGAAATCGATCGCCTTAAAAACGAACAAAAAGTCCTGGAGCAGGAATTCAGAAAAATCGAGGTTTCCGAACCGAAGGCCAAAAAAGAACTCGAGGCTTTAAGAAACAAGCGTCGGGAGCTTTTCAACAAAAGAATGGCTTCTTCCGGTCAACCGGCGCAGAGATCGAAAGCTTCGGCTCCGGCGGAAAACGATTTGAAATCTTTGCTCAAGGAAATCAGGGAACTGGCCGAAGCCGCTTTGTCTTCCGGATTGGAAGAAGACCCGAAAGCGGTTTTGAAAAAAATCGTGAGCCTTATCGAAGACATAGAAAACGCGGCCGCGGCCGAAGCTATGCCCGTGGCGCAGGCCGTCGACGGAAAGCTCGAAGAATTCAACCGGCTGATGGACGAACTCGACGAAGAAGAGAAAAAACACCAAGCCGAACTCGACAGCTTCAACAAGGTTTTTCGGGAGAGCCTGCGGCAGGTCGAAGCCAAAAAAGACGAGATCGAGGAACTCGACGACCAAAAACAGCAGCTGATTTTCCAAAAAGACAAAGCGCTTTTCCAAAAATCCGAGTTGGAAAACCAACTCCGGTCCATTTCCCGGAAATTCGAGGATTTTGTTTCGGCCGCGGCGGACATCCGCCTGGACGAGCGGACGGCCGAAGCCCGGATGATGCGTCTTCGGGCGGAGCTTTCGAGCATGGGAGACGTCGACGAAGCGATCGTCAAAGAAGCCGAGGCCACCGAGGAAAGGCACGCCTTTTTAAGCAACCAGATCGCCGATTTGGAAAAGGCCTCGGCCGATCTGAAAACCCTGCTCAAAGACCTTGATTTTAAGATCAGGAACGAATTCAACGCCGCCCTCCACAAGATCAACGGCGAGCTTCAGTCTTTCGTCAAATTGATGTTCGGCGGCGGCCGAGCTGAGCTGAAGCTGGAAAGAATCCGGGAAACAGACGCGGCCGGAACAATCGGCGAGGTCGGTTCGAGCCAGGCCGAAGAAACGGAAGAAATCCGGCCGGGCATAGAGATCGACGTGGTTTTGCCGAAGAAAAAAATAAAAGGATTAGAAGTCCTTTCCGGCGGAGAAAGAAGTCTTCTTTCGATCGCCATTCTTTTCGCCCTTATTTCCATTTCTCCTCCGCCGTTTCTCGTGTTGGACGAAGTGGACGCGGCCCTCGACGAGAGGAATGCCCGCAGGTTCGGCGATCTTCTCAAAAATTACGCCAAGGAAACCCAGTTCGTGATCGTCACGCACAATCGGGCGACCATGGAGGCGGCGGACGTGCTCTACGGCGTGACCATGGGAGACGACGGGGTGTCGAGAGTCGTATCTCTGAAACTCTCTTGATCGGTTTTTGTCGATCGATATGTTATAATAAAAAACAGAACCCTTCCCTTGGAGGATGAGAGTTATTACCGATTGACTGCGCGGAGATTCTCGGGTAATATTGTCTTTACAAGATCATGTTAGCCATCAAGTTGAAAAGGATCGGAAAGAAGGGCCAGGCCGCTTTTCGCGTGGTCGTGGCCGAAGCCAAGTCAAAGCTGAAAGGACAGTCGATCGAAGATCTCGGTTATGTAAACCCGCACACCGACAAGTTCGAACTGAAGAAAGACAGAATCAATTATTGGATAAAAAACGGCGCCAGGGCCACGGAGACCGTCAAGAGATTCATGGCGAAATCTGGGATGGGACCAGAGGTATCAGTCGCAAAAAAGTCGAAATAATCTTTAAAAAAATAAAAAACAAGCAGACATAGCAGATATGGAAAAGTTTTCCGACCAGGAGTTTTTGGAATTCCTAGTTAAATCCATCGTCGATCATCCGGAGGACGTCGTCGTCTCGAGGAAAATAGACGAAATGGGAGTTTTGTTGTCCCTAAAGGTCAATCCGCGAGACATGGGCCAGGTGATCGGCCGCGACGGGAATACGGCCAAATCCATCAGATCTTTGCTTCGGATCGTGGGCATCAAGAACAACGCCCGCGTCAATCTGAAGATCGAAGAACCGGAAGGCGGCCGAGCGCCCCGGGAAGAAAGATCCTCCGAGCCGGCCGCGGCATCCATGGACCAGTCCGAAACCGCTTTCTAACGCGTAACTCGATCCGCCCCTCTCAAATACAGGGGCGGATTTTAAACAAAAATGAAATTCGATATTCTCACCATTTTTCCCAAAGCTTTCGAGTCGTATTTCAACGAATCTATCTTGAAAAGGGCGGCCGAAAAAAAACTCATTCGCATCAAACTCTGGGATTTGCGTTCGTTTTCCGGAGACAATCACGGCAAAGTGGACGACCGGCCTTACGGAGGGGGGCCGGGAATGGTCCTTATGGTCGGTCCGATTTACCGCGCAGTGAAAAAAATCCTGAGTTCGGCCAAATCCCGGAAAAAAACAAGGGTGATCCTTTTCAGTCCGTCGGCCAAAAAACTGGACAAAGCCGGCGCGCGCAGGCTCGCCAAATACGATCGCCTGGTTATGATCTGCGGCCGCTACGAAGGGGTGGACGAACGGGTGGCGAAACATGTCGCGGACGAGGAAATATCGATCGGCGACTATGTCCTCTCCGGCGGGGAACTTCCGGCCATGGTCTTGGTCGAGGCGGTATCGAGGTTCGTACCCGGAGTTTTGGGCAAATACGAATCGCTCGAGGCAATCAAGGGATCTTATCCGGTTTACACCCGGCCCGAGGTTTTTGTTCCCGATCGGAAGAAAAAAGCCTGGAAAGTCCCGAAAGTCCTGATCCAAGGAGACCACCGGGCGATTGCCGACTGGCGGCTTAGGGAGGGAGAGAAAAAGCACTCCGGAAACCGCGGAAAAGTTGACTAAAAAGCCGTTTTTAATTACTATTGTTTAGTATTTATGGCGACAGAGACCGAGACCAAGGAAAACGAAATAATCGAAACGCAGGAGGCCAAAGTGTCTCCGGAAGACTTGCTGACGTTACAGGAGATGATCGACGCCGGCTTGATACACGGCTTGGCCAAAAGTAAGACCCATCCGAAGATGAAGCCGTATATCCACTCGACGAGAAGCGGAGTCGAAGTGATCGATCTCGTGCAGACCATCGCTCTTCTCCGGAAAGCGTCCGAATTTCTGAAAGCCGTTGTCGATTCCGGAAAAAGCGTTCTTTTGGTCGGAACGGCGGCCATCGCCAAACAGGCGGTCAAAGACTGCGCCGAAAAAACCAACAATCCTTACGTCATCGAGAGGTGGATCGGCGGAACGCTCACCAATTTCAAGATCGTCAACGGCCGGGTCCAGTACTTCAAGAAATTGCTGGCGGACAAAGAAGCCGGCAATTTAGCGAAATACACCAAAAAGGAACAATTGATGATCGAGAGAGAAATCGCCAAGATGGCGGCGATTTTCACCGGACTCAAAGACATGAACGAGCTTCCGGGAGCGATGCTCGTCATGAGCCCTTCGGAAAACAAGCTCGCCATCGACGAAGCGAAGAACGCCGGCATCCCGGTGGTGGCTTTCTTGAATACCAACGCCGATCCGACAATGGTCGAGTATCCCATTCCGGGAAACGACAAGCTTTCGACGGCCGTCGAATGGGTTTTGAATTATTTGGAACCTAACCTCAAACGCAACAATGAACGCGGAAACAGTCAAACGGCTTAGGGAAGAGACCGGCGCCGGCGTCATGGACACGAAGCGCGCCCTTGAAGACGCGGCCGGGGATTTCGAGAAAGCCAAAGCTTTGATCGCCGAACGCGGATTGGCCAAGGCCGAGAAAAAAGCCGAACGCCAGACCGGAAGCGGCCGGATATTCTCTTATATCCATAACGAAAGGATCGGCGTTCTGCTCTTGCTTAGGTGCGAGACCGATTTCGTGGCGCGCCTTGAAGATTTCCAGGAGCTCGGCCGCAACCTCGCCATGCAGATCGCGGCCATGGAGCCGGAAACGACAGGGGATCTGCTCGCCGCTCCTTATATCCGCGACGAGAACACCACCATCGACAACTTGATCAAAGGCGTCGTCGCCAAAACCGGCGAAAATATCCAGGTGGAGAAATTCTGCCGCTATGTTCTATAACTTCTTGCTTCAGATCATCATGATGCTCTCGCTCGGGGCGGCGGTTTATATTTTCAGCCGCGCCATTCCGCGCGTCGACGACGAGGTCGTCGCTCCCGGCCAGAAAAAAGACGGCTTGTGGTGGGAGCGGACGATGAAGAAACTGCCGCTCGACAAGATCGACGACACCTTCGACCGCTTTGTGGAGAAAACCTTGAGAAAAACGAAGATCGCCATCATGAAAGCCGACAACGCGGTTACCGGAAAGCTCAAAGGATTCAAGTCGGAAAACGGCAAGAAGAACGGCGACAGCGGTTTGATTTCTTAGCCTGAAATCTGCTTAAATAAAACAAGCCTTGATAGGCTTGTTTCGTATCAATCGAATGCTGAGGTGGCGGAGCGGTCAATCGCAACAGACTGTAAATCTGTCGCCCTTGTGGCTACGGGGGTTCGAATCCCTCCCTCAGCACAAATAATCGTCTTCGGCGATTATTTAGCGGAATGTAAGAAAAAATCGGGAATCCGTATTAAAATAGGCTTTGCGTTTTGAAGAGACTTTGCTATCATGCCAGCATAGCTCAGTGGCAGAGCAACTGTTTTGTAAACAGTGGGTCGGGGGTTCGATTCCCTTTGCTGGCTCCGGGCTTTACAGCCGATGTAGTTCAGTGGTAGAACGCTTTCTTGGTAAGAAAGAGGTCGTGAGTCCGATTCTCACCATCGGCTCAAAGGAGCGAAAAACAATAAATAAACATGGCTAAAGCAAAATCAAAGTTTTCCGAAAACCTCATAAGATTGAAATGCGGCGTTTGCGGCAAAGTCAATTATTTCACCCGCAAGAACAAAAAACTGGTTGAAAGGAAAATCAGTTTAAAAAAATACTGCAGCCGCTGCCGGAAGCGCACCGATCACAAAGAGGTGAAGAAATAATCTTTCGACATAAAACAACAAAACCCCGCCATCTCTGACGGGGTTTTGGATTTGATCGAGTTCTTAGCGTCGGCCGACGAAGAGAGTCATCCTGGCCGGTTGCGAAAACCGACTGGTTTCCGCTTCGCGGTCGTTGCGACGGTTTGAACCGTTCTGCCTGTCGCGGTCGCCGGAGTCCTTGATTTTGTCATAGCTGAGGCAGCCGTTGCCGGAGCGTTCAATCTGACTATAGATAACGAAACTGCTGCGGGAGCGGAGCAGCTCTTTCAGCTTGACTCCGCTCATGCGTTCGACAACCGTCGGAAACGCATGGCGTTCGCAGCTCAGCGGCTTGCTCGTCTGGAAGACGCGCTCGTCGTCGACGACAAGCGTCAATGACTGGGCCACGACCGGGCCTTCGGCGGTTTTCTTGCGACCGGGCGGCCCCTGGTTTCTCAAGTGATCGGCAACGGCCTGGCTTACCTCGATTGCCGTTACCGCCACGCAAATTCTAGGCGGTTTTTTATATACCGCTTCGGAAACCTTGGCTTTGATCGTTTCTACGATCGCTTGAACGTCCTTCGGGCCTTGATTGGGCAGGGTCGTCGCTGTTGGGGTCCCCGTTACTTTGACGCGGACCGCCGGTACTGCCGAAGCCTGTTGTTGTCCTGACGCTTTCGACTCTTCCAAATCCAATCCTCCTCTTGTTTAGGAACTTAAAATGGCCTGAATGACCATTTTATATTATAATGACACCATAAATGGCTGAAAAAATCAATATTTTCGAGGAAAACAGCCCGGAAAATGAGGATGAGGCTAATTCCGGGTTTGTGAACGAAAGCTACGAAGAGCTCATAAAACATCTCGAAACCGACGGATATATCCAAACGCCGGTCATCGCCGAGGCTTTCCGGAAAATCGACCGGAAAGATTTCGTGCCTCCGGAGCTTCTAGGAGAGGCTTATTTCGATTCGGCTTTGGCCATCGGCTTTGAGCAGACCATTTCCCAGCCTTTGGTCGTCGCTTTCATGCTTGAGCTTTTGCGGCCGAAGCCCGGAGAGCGCGTACTCGACGTGGGAAGCGGCAGCGGCTGGCAAGCGGCCATCCTGGCCGAACTGGTCGGAGAAACCGGACAGGTGGTCGGGATCGAGCGCATCAAGGAATTGGCGGAAAAAGCCAAAGAGAATATCGGAAAATACGGATTCATCGATTCCGGCCGGGTGAGGATCGTCGTCGGTGACGGCTCCAAAAAAATGGAAAACGAGCCGCCTTTCAACAAAATAATCGCCGCCGCCGCGGCCGAGGAAATCCCCGAGTCTTGGAAAGAAGAGCTCGTTGTCGGCGGTCGCATCGTCGCTCCGGTCGGACAAAGCATCGTCGTCATCGATAAAATAAAGCCGGACCAGTTCGAAACCAAGGAGTATTTCGGTTTCAGCTTCGTGCCGCTCGTGAAATCCAAGAATTGACAAGAGCGGGGAATCTGTGAGAAGATAAGCCATATCCGCAGAAAGCAGGCGTTCGCCTTAATTCCTTTAAAGGAACCTGCCGAGGACAAACATTCAGGTCGACTGCGGGTTTATAGCGCAGTTTTTTATTTCCTTTTCGGGAAAATAAAAAATACACATGCTTACCAGAAAAGAAAAACAGGAGATCTTGAGACAGGGAGCAAAGGACGTGGCATCCAGCCAGTCAATGGTTTTTTTGGATTTCACCGGCGTTCCCACGGGTAAACTCAACGCTTTCAGAAGCGAGATGAGGAAATTGGGCGGACATTTCGACGTGGTCAAAAAAAGGCTGCTCAAATTGATTTTCTTGAGAGCGAATGTCGCTATCGATCCGGAAACTTTCGAAGGCCAGGTCGGCACGGTTTTTTCTCCGACCGATGTTTTTGCCGTTTCCGGTCCGATCTACAAAGCCGAAGGCTTCAAGGTGCTCGGAGGATTCGACATCGCATCCGGACAGACGATCCCCGCGGCGGACATCGTTGCCATGGGCAAGCTGCCGCCCCGCGAAATTCTGCTCGGCCAGGTTGTCGGAACGATCGCCGCTCCACTCACTTCGCTTCTTTACGTGTTGCAAGAGAGGTCGAAACAAACAGCATAAATAAACCAACATGGAAAAATTCCAAAACATCATCTCGGAAATCGAGAAACTTAGCGCCTTGGAGCTTTCGGAATTGGTAAAGGCTCTCGAGGAAAAATTCGGCGTTACCGCCAGCGCTCCGGCGGCCGCGGCCGCTTCCGGCGCCGCCGTCGAAGAGAAAACGTCTTTCAACGTTCTTCTTAAAGCTTCGGGTGACCAGAAAATCAACGTCATCAAGGTGGTGAGAGAGGCGACCGGCCTTGGCCTTAAAGAAGCCAAAGACTTGGTTGACGCCGCTCCGAAAGTCGTCAAGGAAGGATTGAAAAAAGAAGAAGCCGACGAACTCAAAAAGAAATTCGAAGAAGTCGGCGCCACCGCGGAATTGCAGTAATTCCGAGCGAGACTTTGATTCGAAAACCGGCTGTTCAAAAAAGCCGGTTTTTGTTATCTTGATAATTAAGCTCCGGACCCATAGCTCAGTGGTAGAGCGTTCCGTTCACATCGGAAAGGCCGATGGTCCAATTCCATCTGGGTCCACTTCATATTTATCAATAAAAAAGCAGGCCGGTTGGCCTGCTAATGTCAAAGGATCAGTTCGGAAATCGATCGGCCGTCGTGAAGGCGGCGGATCGCGTTCGCGAGGAGGTCGGCGACGGAAAGGACAACGAATTTTTCTCCCAGGTCGCGGTCGCTTTGGTCGATGGAATCGGTGATCGCGATGCGCCTGATCGGACTTTTGTTGAGGTTCGGCACCGCTTCCTTGGAAAGCAGGGCGTGGGTCGCAAAGACGTAGATGTCTTTGGCTCCGGCTTTCACGGCCGCTTCGGCGTTCGTCACAAGTGTTCCGCCGGTGTCGATCATGTCGTCCACGAAGACGACGTTCTTTCCGCGAACACTGCCGTTGATGGAAACTTTCCCGATTTTACCCGGTTCCGGACGGAACTTGATAAATATTGCGATATTCTGCTGGCCGAGCCGGTCGGCGTAGCCGCGCGCCCGTTTAGATCCTCCGGCATCCGGCGAGGCAATCACAAACGGACTGGGAATGTTGTCCCGGATATAGGGGATGCCGACATACGATCCGAACAAATGGTCGACTCCGACCCTGTCCGGGAAAAACCCGAGAGTTTGTTCCGAGTGCACGTCCAACGCCAGGACGTGATCCGCACTGACACTCATCATTTCGTAGACGACCTTGGCGCTAAGCGGCACGCGGGGTTTGTCCTTGCGGTCCTGCCGGCTGTATCCGACATAGGGGAGAACCAGGGTGATCTTCCCGGCGGACGATCTTCGGGCCGCGTCCGCAATCAGTATGGCTTCCATGATGTTGTCCGCCGGAGCCGGCGTCGGAGCGACGATATAGACGTCTTCCCCGCGTACGTTGTCTCCGATCTCTATTCTGATTTCGCCGTCGTTGAAGCGGACCAATTTGACGGAATGCGTTTTTTGGAAAAGCCTTTCGGCGATGCTCGCGGCAAGCCTCTTTCCCACGTTATTGGACATGATAACGATGTTTGAACCCCTCATTGAAAAGACCCCCTTTAGGATTTGTCCGAATCCACCCTATTTAAAGCTTAATTCCGGGAGGCCGTCAAATAAAAAATCGGCTCCTAAATGGAGCCGTCAATGAACTTGCCTTCTGAAAGAAACGAAAGCCGAAACAAGGAGAATTACGCCGAGAACCCGCCTCAAAGGCGTGTTTAAATCAAAGGTGATGACGCTGAGGATGATGACGCCGTCGATAACAATCTGGAACGACTCGGGATTTTCCCGAATCCACCGCAGGGCGCTCCGGAATTTCCGCATTGCCGCTCTCCTTTCATTTTTTCGTGTTCGCCAAGGCGATGACGGAGATGGCGACCAGGATGACGAAAAGCGTTTCCGGCCAGAACCTTTCCGCGAGCCTGAAAACGACAACGGTCCCGAAGACGGCAAAAATAAGTTGGAAAGGCCGGGGATCGTTCCAAAACCGCTGCGCGAGCTCCAAAACCCGCTTCATCGCCATTCTCCTTTCTGTCGAACGATCTTCTAGAATCTTCTCTTTTTCCGAAGTTCGGGTCAAGTTTCCGGAAACGCCGAATCAAGCTACAATGATTCTATGGCCAAAAAAATCTGGCTTTGGATCGGAATCGCGGTTTTGCTCGTTTTGGGAGCGGTAGCCGCGAAAACCAGGATTTCCGGCTTTTCTCCGTCCGAGGCCGTCAACTGTTCTCCGGCCGAGCTTCTCTCAATAATCTGTTTGGCTGCCATTCTCGATTCGATGAACCCTTGCGCTTTTTCCGTGCTGCTTCTCACCATGGGATTCCTTTTCAGCCTCGAGTCCGTCGAAAGGAAAAAGATCGTGAGGATAGGCGTTATTTTCATCGCCGCCATTTTCGCGACCTATCTTCTGATCGGCCTCGGGTTATTGAAGGCGTTCGAGATTTTCGGGGTGCCGCGCTTCATCTCCCGGTTCGGCGCGATCGCTTTGATCGTTTTCGGATCGATCCAGATCATCGGAGAGATTTTTCCGTCTTTCCCGGTAAAGCTTAGAATCCCCGAGCGCGCCAAGCCCGCGATCGCCAAGCTCATCGAGAAAGGATCGGAGTGGGCGGCCCTGCTCCTCGGGCTCCTCGTCGGACTCACCGAGTTTCCCTGCACCGGCGGACCGTATTTGGTGGTCCTTTCCTTGCTTCACGACAAAGCGACTTTCACGGCCGGATTCCGATATCTTATGGTTTACAATCTGATTTTCGTCGTTCCACTCTTCATTATTCTCTTTATGGCTTCGGACAGGGATCTGACCCGTAAAATCGACGATTGGCGCAAATCGAATACCAAGAATTTCAAGCTCTTCTCGGCCGCCGCCCTGGTGGTCCTCGGCATTCTGCTTCTTATTTTCTGATTTGCGGAAATACGCTAAAATACGTTCATGCAAGAGAAAGCCGTGAGTTTCGAGGAAATAATGAAAAAAATCCGGGATCTGGAAGCCGGAGGCAGCTTGGACTTGTCTTCGGAGGAAGATTTGAGTATCGCCATTATGAACTTGATCAGCCTCGAGGAGCATTTTTATTTCACCGCCGAGAAAACCGGCAAAAAAGAGTACTTCGACCTATTGGAGGAAGTCCGGGAAATGCGGAAAAAGCTTCTCGCCAAGATGATCGACCGGAAAGAGGGTGAGTCCTGGTGCATCGCCAAGCATTTGCTCGCGGCCGCCATGCGTTTGATCGAAGTCGGCACCAAAGCCCAAACCGACAAAAAGCCCGAGGAAGCCAAAGAGGTTTTCGACTACGCCTACAAGCTCTATTCGATGTTCTGGGCGATCAGACTGAAAGTGATCGGCGCGGAAGAATTGAAAGAAATCGCCAAAGAAGACGAGCCCTGGAAGCTCGAAGAGATCGTCGATAAGCTGGTAGATTGCTGCGGAGAATAAAAATGGACAAAAAACAATTCTGGCCGACAATTTTTATTCTGATCGTCGTTGTCGGCGCGGTCATTCTGATCGAGGGTTTTTTCCCGAAAGATCCGGACTTGGAATACGCCGATTTCGCAAAATGCCTGACGACGCAAGGCTGGATAATGTACGGCACGGCGACTTGCCCGCACTGCATCGATCAGAAAGCGATGTTCAAAGACGCTTTCAGGTACGTCAATTACGTCGCTTGCGACGTCGATCCGGGAAAATGCGTCGAAAAGGACATTTACGAAGTGCCGACTTGGACGAGTTTTTCCGGGGAACGGCTCTCCGGAGTCCAGACATTAGAAGAGCTTAGCCGCTTGAGCGGCTGCGATTTGCCGCAATAAACCAGTGAAAATATCCAATTTCAACGAGCTCGCCGAAAACGATTTGAGAAAGGCCGGGCTTTTGATCGCCGAAGCCGGACTTCAGGCCATCGACACCAAAGAGGCGATCAAGCAAGCCGTGTTTCTGCGGGAAGGGGATTTGGTCGTTAAAGATTTGAAAATTCCGCTTTCCGGTTTTAGCCGGATTTTTGTCGTCAGCGTCGGCAAATGCGCGCTGGACGCGGCTTTTGCCTTAAAAGACATCTTCGGCGATAGGCTAAACGGAGGATTTGCTTACGGCATCAAGCCCGAAGAGATTCCGGGAATCGAGGTCTTGGTCGGAGACCATCCTTTTCCTTCGGATAAGAACGCCGTAAATTCGGAAAAAATACGTCTGTTCTTGGAAGGATTGGGAGAAAACGATTTCGTGGTTTTCGTCGTTTCCGGCGGCGGTTCAGCTCTACTTTCCGACCCGCGGGATTTTGACGCGGAAAAGGAAAAAGAAATCATGAAAAAGCTTTTTCGGGAAGGAGCGGACATCAAGGAGATAAACACGATCCGCAAGCATATTTCGTTTGTTCGTGGCGGCAATCTGGCTAAGGCGGCGTACCCGGCCAAAGGGGTTTCTCTGATTTTTTCCGACGTACCCGGAGACGCCATCGAATTCGTGGCTTCGGGCCCGACTGTCAAAGACACGACGACCGTCGCCGACGCCGAAGAAGTCTTGAGGAAATACAACATCAAGGACGGAATCGAGGAAGGCGGCCTGATGGAAACCCCGAAAGACGACAAATATTTCGTAAACGTCCTGAACATTCTTTTGGTTTCCAACAACGTCGCCCTGGAAGCCATGGCCAAGCGCGCCGGAGAGCTGGGATTCCGATCGGAAATAATGAACGACGTCATGGACGGCGAAGCGATCGAAGCCGGAAAGAAAATTTGCGAAACGCTCCGCGAAGAGCCTTCCAAAACGGCGCTTCTTTACGGAGGGGAGACCGTGGTCGTGGTCAAAGGCGACGGTAAGGGCGGCCGGAACCAGGAACTTGCCCTGTCCGCCTTGCGTTTCATCGAAGAGGGTGAGCTTATTTTAACTTTGGCTTCGGACGGCCGGGACAACACCGAGGCCGCCGGAGCCATCTGTGATATAATTTCCAAAACCCGGGCCGCGGAAAAAGGGCTCGACCCCGAAGAATATCTTGAAAGGAACGACTCTTTCAGTTTTTTTGAGCGGACAAGGGACCAAATAATTACCGGCCCGACCGGCTCCAACGTGGCCGACCTCGTAATCGCCATAAAACAATAAAACCATGAACAAACAAAAACCCTTCATTCTCTGGTTCGACAAGATCACCATGAAAGACGTGCCCCTGGTCGGCGGCAAGAACGCTTCCTTGGGCGAAATGATCAGGTATCTCCGGCCGAAAGGGGTGAACGTTCCTTTCGGATTCGCCGTGACTTCCGAAGCTTATGTTTATTTCATCAAAGAGACCGGACTCGACGACCTGATCAGGGATGTTTTGAAAAACGTCGACGTCAAAGACATCAAGGATCTGGCGAAGCGGGGAAAGACGATCCGCGATGCTTTCCTCACCAAGGAAATCCCCGATGATTTAAAAAAAGAGATCGCCGTCGCTTACCGCGAACTCGGGAAAAGATTGAGGGAGAAGAACGTCTCGGTGGCCGTGCGTTCGAGCGCCACGGCCGAAGACGCGCCGACGGCGAGCTTTGCCGGACAGATGGAAACCTATCTGAACGTCCGCGGGGAAGACGAGCTTTTGAAAGCCGTTCTGCTTT
>JAKPNH010000004.1 GCA_029548485.1 bacterium | reverse complement strand
CCATAACCGATATCTTTCATAAGCTTGGTCGGCGCGTTCCGCAGATGGAGCGGCACGCCTTCGTTCGGCATTTCCTTTATATCCCGCTCTACTTTTCCGTAAGCCATATAAAGCTCGTTGCTTTTTTTCGCTTTGGCCATATAAACCGCGGCTTCGGCCAAAGACAGGTTGCATTCAGGCATGCCGATGAAATGGGCCGCTTCGTAAGCGGCGACCGCCAACAGCATGGCGTTCGGATTCGCCAAGCCGATATCCTCGGACGCGAACCTGATAAGCCTCCGCGCCACGAATAAGGGATCCTCGCCCGCTTCAAGCATCCTTCCCAGCCAATACAAAGTGGCGTCCGGATCGCTGCCACGCATGGATTTATGAAGCGCCGAGATCAGATTATAATGCTCCTCACCTTTTTTGTCGTACAAGAGATGGGTTTTCTGGAGCGCTTCACGGATCGAAGCGTCGTTCAATTTGATCGGCTTCAATCCTTTTTTGGAAATGATGGGCTTCGCGGACTTTACCGCGAGTTCCAAAGCATTCAAGGCGGTCCGGGCGTCGCCGTCCGAAACCGAAGCCAAGAATTTTATCGAATCCTCGGAAATATCTATTTTCAGATTGCCGAATCCACGCTTTTTGTCGGACAAGGCTTTCTTCAAAATAACCTCGATATCTTCGGGTTCTAGAGCCTTTAGAACGAAAACCCGGCTTCGCGAAAGCAAAGCGGAATTGACCTCGAAAGACGGATTCTCGGTGGTCGCACCGATCAGAATGATCACCCCGCTTTCCACATGCGGCAAAAAAGCGTCTTGCTGGGCTTTGTTGAACCGGTGGATTTCATCAACGAAGAGAATGGTCTTTTGTTTCTTGTTCCGCAGCAAATCCCTCGCTCCGGCGATGATTTCCCGGATCTCCTTGACGCTTCCGGCCGCTGCTGAAAACTGGACAAACCGCGCCTTGGTCATTTTGGCGATGATCCGTGCCAAGGTTGTCTTGCCGCATCCGGGCGGGCCCCAAAAGATCATCGACGGGATTTCGTCGACTTCGACCGCCTTCCGAAGCATTTTACCGACTCCGATTATCTCGTCCTGACCGACAAAATCCTCCAAAGTTTCCGGCCTCATGCAGTCGGCCAAGGGCGCTTTCTCCTTCAATATCTTTTCTTCGTTTTCCGCGAATAAATCGGCCACAGCCGTATTCTATCACAAATCAAAAACCCTCTTTACGAGGGGTTTTGGATATCCAACAATCTTTGGTATTTGGCAAGCCGTTCGGGCTGGGACGGACTGCCGATCTTAATTCCCTCGGCTCCGACGGCCCAGGCGATGTCGGAGATAAAGTCGTCCATGGTTTCTCCGCTCCGGTGGGAAATAATCACCGCCCAACCGTAATCTCTGGCGAGTCTCACGGCTTTCAAAGTTTCCGTAAGCGATCCGATCTGGTTCGGTTTGACGATCACGGCGTTTACGGCCTGCTTATCGTAGGCCAAAGTCATGCGCTTGACGTTTGTGGTCGTCAAATCGTCGCCGACGATCATCGTGTTTCCGCCGATCAAAGTTTCCAGTTTCCTGAAATTATCGAAGTCCTCTTCGGAAAACGGGTCTTCGATATAAGCGATGTCAAAATCTTTCTTGAGTTTGTCGTAGAAATCGAAAAGTTCCACGGTCGGAATCTTAACGTCGCTTGCGGCCGCGTCGATTCCGAAATCCACCCTTTCCCCGTAGTCCAGTTCTTCGATCGCGTCTTTGATTATCCGGAAAGGCTCGATATTATCTTTAAAGTCCGGCGCGAAACCGCCTTCGTCGCCCCGCTTTGCGTTTTCTCCAAAACGCCGGCCGAGTTCGGAATAAACCTCCTGGATGATTTTCAAACTTTCCGCGAAATTGTCCGTTCGCGGAATGATCATGTATTCCTGAAAATCCAGATTGTTTTCCGCGTGCAAGCCGCCGTTTATTAGATTCGCCAAAATCTTCGGCGTGCTTCTGGGGGCGTCTCCATAATTCTCGCGGACATAATCCCAGAATTCCACTCCCAGATCCCTGGCTCTGGCCCGTCCGGCCGCGATCGAAACTCCCAAAATCGCGTTCGCGCCGAGATGAGACTTATTCTCGGCCTGGTCAAGGTTGATCAGTTTGTCGTCGAGCTCTTCCTGGAAATTGAATCCGAAACTCCGTAAAACCGGAAGAATTTTCTTTTCGATGTTTTTCAGGGCTTCTAGAGCCGGAACATAGACCGCTTCGTGTTTGCCCTTACTTTTCCCCTGGGGGACCAAGCATGTTCCAAAAGCGCCGGAATCCAAAACAACTTCCACGGAGATCGTTTCTTCTCCGCGGGAATCCTCGATGATTTCCGTTTTGATATCCGCGATCCTACTTTCTTTTTCGCTCAAAATCATTGATTTTCTCCATGGTTTTCAATACCGAATCCGGATTCAAAGAAATGCTGTCGATGCCCTGTTCCACGAGGAAAAGCGCGAAGTCCGGAAAATCCGACGGCGCCTGACCGCAGATGCCGATGTATTTCTTCCGCGCCCGGCAGCGCTCGATTACTTTTGCCACCAAGGCCTTGACCGATGCGTCGTTTTCGTCGGCCACTCCCCGCAGCAATTCGCCGGCGTCGCGGTCGATACCGACCGTAAGCTGGGTCAGATCGTTACTGCCGATGCTCATTCCGTCGAAAACCTCGAGAAACCCGTCGGCCAAAATGACGTTCGAGGGCACTTCGCACATGACGTAGATCTTGGGGCCGGAATTCTTCAGTAATTTTCTTCCGCGAAGGCTGTTCTTCTCGAGGATCTTCATCACCTTTTTCCCTTCTTCGACCGTGCGGCAGAAAGGCACCATGACGTTCACGTTCGTAAGCCCCATCTCTTCGCGGACTTTTTTGACGGCCTTGATTTCCAAAACAAAGGCTTTCTCGAAACCCGGATGGTAATAGCGGGAAGCCCCGCGCCAGCCGATCATCGGATTTTCCTCCTTGGGTTCGTAAAGCTCTCCGCCGATAAGCGACCGGTATTCGTTCGTCTTGAAATCGGAAAACCTAACGATCACCTCTTTCGGATAGAAAGCCGAAGCGATCTTTCCGATGCCGAAAGCCAGGTTGTCGACGTAGAATTTCGGCTTGTCCGTCCAGGCGGCCGTTCTCTCGTCGATTTTTTTGACGATCGCTTTTGCTTTCGGATCATTGTTCTTCTTCAGATTGTCGTAATCGATGAGCGCCATCGGATGGATGCCGATATCCGAAGCGATGATGAATTCTTCGCGGCAAAGGCCGACTCCGTCGTTCGGGATAAAACTCAACCCGAAAGCCTGCCCCGGTTCGCCGACGTTCATCATGATTTTCGTTTTCGGCTTTCGGATCTTAGAAACATCGGTTTTCCTTATTTTGAAAGGAACCAATCCCTTGTAGACTCGGCCGACCTCGCCTCCGGAACAATCGACGGTAACCGGCTCTCCGGATTTCACAACCGAAGTGGCGTTTCCGGTTCCGACGATGCAGGGAATGCCGAGCTCGCGGGAGACGATGGCCGCGTGGGCGGTCCGGCCTCCGGCATCGGTGACGATGGCCGCGGCCAGCTTCATCGCCGGCACCCAATCCGGATCGGTCATCCTCGTGATCAAGACTTCGCCTTCCCTGAAACTGGTGATCTCTTTGACGTTTTTGATCACATGGGCTTTGCCCTGTCCGATCTTGGCGCCGACGCTAAGCCCGTTCACAAGCTCCACCGGTTTTTTGGAGCGGTCGAGTTCGTATTCTTCGAGCAGGCCGACATCCTTGCGGCTTTCGACCGTTTCCGGTCTCGCCTGAACCATGTAAAGCTTTCCATTGATGCCGTCTTTGGCCCACTCGGAATCCATGGGCCGGCCGTAATGCTCTTCGATCAAATTGGACCATTTGGCCAAAGTTAGTATTTCCTCGTCCGTCAAGGCAAATTTTTTCCGGTCCACGGCCGGAGTCGGCAATTCCTTGGTGGCCGTTTTGCCTGCACCGTAAACAAGCTTGAATTCCTTGTCTCCGAGAACTTTGCCGACGATCGGCTTGAACCCTTTTTTGAGGGTCCTCTCGAAAACATAATACTGGTCCGGCGTCACCCGGCCCTTGACCACGCTTTCTCCCAAACCCCAGCTCGCGTTGATCAAGACCACGTCCGGAAATCCAGTCTCGGTGTCTATGGAGAACATCACGCCGGCCGAAGCCAAGTCCGAACGCACCATCTGTTGGACCCCCGAAGACAAAGCGATTTTCAAATGGTCGAATTTCATCTGCTCGCGGTAGAAAATGGCCCGG
>JAKPNH010000009.1 GCA_029548485.1 bacterium | reverse complement strand
AGATATTGTCTATATGCCCGAAAATCGACCGAATCAGACGAAAAACAAGCTCTCTCTATAGACTCCCAGATAAAAGAGATGCTTCAGATAGCGGAGCGAGATCGGTTGCAAATTATAGATATTCGCCGGGAGGCGCACTCGGCTAAGGATTCTGGCCAGAGACCAGTCTTTAATGAGATTTTGGCTGATATACGAGGTAGTCGGTATACAGGCATTCTTACTTGGGCACCGGATAGACTAAGTAGGAATGCGGGAGATTTAGGATCGCTAGTAGACTTAATGGATCAGAAACTTCTACTTGAAATCAGAACATACGGACAGAGGTTTACTAATAACCCAAACGAAAAATTTCTCCTCATGATTCTTTGCTCGCAAGCAAAGTTAGAGAACGATAACAAGAGTCTAAATGTTAAACGCGGCCTTCGGACAAGAATAGAAATGGGGCTTTGGCCCGGGCAAGCGCCAACCGGCTATCTAAATGAAAAGCGAGTAGATCGAAAATGCCATGTTCTTTTAGATACAAAAAGAGCTCCGGTAATCAAGCAAATATTTGAGAAGTATGTTTATGAAAATTGGAGTGGGCGGCGGCTGTTTCATTGGCTTAAGTTAGATTTAAAATTCCAAACGATTAACGAGCGTCACCTTTCGCTTTCTAATATTTACTTAATTCTTCAAAATCACTTTTATTACGGAATGCTTGAATACCCAAAGGGAAGCGGAACTTTGTATCCGGGGAAGCATGATCCAATAATTTCGCGAGAGTTATTTATCGCAGCACAAAATCAGATGAAGCGAGATCAGATAAAGCGTGAGAGTAAGGAATTCGCATTTACGAAACTGATGGTTTGTGGGCTGTGTGGTTCTGGTATTACCGCCGAGGAAAAGTTCAAACAACTCAAAAACGGAACTACGGCTAGGTATGTTTATTACGGATGTACGGATAACAAGACGAAACAGTGTAAGAATCCGTATATCCGAGAGGAAGAACTGACAAATCAGTTAATTCAGATTATTGATAAAATCGATGTAAATGAAATTGGAATGCGGCATAAATTTGAAGAGGAGGTAAGACGGTATAATCGATTTCGGAAAAATGTTTTAGGAGTAGCGGAGGAACTATGTATAGAGAAACAAGCTGATATTAGAACGTATGCAAAGTATGTTCTGCGAGAGAGAAGTAACGAGGAAAAACGGGAATTACTGGGATTATTAAAAAACAAAATTATAATCACAAATAAAAATGTGGAATTGCTAAGTGATTAAAATGGTTGTAATTTTATACTAAGTATGGAATCAGAGAGTAATAAGTTTTCAGTCTTGTTAGATAGCGCGCGTCATAGATTTGATATTATAAGAGACGCTGACGACGTTATTGACCAAAAGTCAGGAACTCTCGTAGGCTTTACTACAACTATTATTATTGGGTATTTAACCATTATCTCGCCACAGTTAACGGGGATTAAATTAATAGAAGGTATTATTGGGGTTGCCTTTTTTATAGTATCAACGATATTACTAATTATAGTTAACTGGCCCAGTAATTATTCCTTCGCGTCTATTAAAATATCATCTAATCAGGAATATTTAAATAAAGAAGAAAAGGAACTATTATTACAATTAATTAGTGATAATGAGTCAGCTGCTGATAAAAATTATAAGAAACTTCAGAAAAAGGCTATTCTTTATAAGTTGGCTATTTACTTATTAGCATTTGGGTCGATATTACTAGTCTTGTCTAAATTACCTAATTTTTATGTCTAAGGAAAATAGTAATCAACCTACTCAACCACCGACGTTGACTCAGTCACCGTTACCGGAGGCAACTACGATAAATAATGAGCCTATTGTTTTACCAACACCTAATGACACGGGAACTTTCTCAAAGGGAGTTAAACCCTCAAGCTTGGATTGACTTACGAACTCATTTCAACTCCAACAAAATCTAAATCAGGCGCTAAGTTTTGGTCGTTTTGTGTGTAATCTTTCCATAAATTAAATATTTCTCTATTAAATTCATCATCAGATTTTCTAGATTTCTTTAATTCTCTAAGATAGATAGATTCAGATGCGTTCTCGAGTAGCTTGAATAATTTTTCGTAGTATTCCCTTTTCGGCTTATATTTAAGGAATTCGTGGGCTACTTTATGTCTCTCTTTTGGAGTTTTTTCGTTTAAGCAATTTAATAGCTGTGAGAAAGCTAATATACCAGCAGCATAATATCCTTGGTTTGCGCATAGTAAGCTCTCTTCTGTGGCAAAATAAAGAAAAGGATTTTTTCTAAGGATATTAATTAGTTGACTAGACAGACTAATAAACAAACATGATTTTTCTGTTCCTATGTTTACGAATGGCCTTCCAATCGATGTTTTTTTCATTCATTAGCTAGATATAAACCGATTAGGTCTTCGGATACTAAATATTGTCTGCTGCCGGACCTGGATTCGAACCAAGATACCATGCTCCAGAGGCATGTGTCCTACCATTAGACGATCCGGCAATACGGATAGATTATAGGCCGAAAACCTATAAAAATAAAGAGGTTTGCTTTTGTATAAGGACTGTTTTATAAGTAGATTATTCGTTCTTTTTGGAGGGGATACGAAGTGAAAGAAGTCCAAACAACGGACATTATGAGAGGCTGTCCGCAAGACCCCATTACCGTGCGTTTTGATAGTAAAGACGTGATTGAGCTCGAATGCCATCATCGCTACGGAAACGCGGATAAGGGTCGAGTGATCATCGCGAGAAAGATCGAAATCAAGAATCCCGATGGCTCTTGGAGCCCGTATCCGAGCGTTACTTGGCTTGACGGAGTCGAGTTCGACGATCAGCTTCAAACCAAGGCGGTGATTCTGGCGCCCTGCAGACAAGGTTTTGACGTCGTAGTGGGTATGCAAGGCGTTCCGGACGGGACTTTGATGTCGGCCGCTAAAGAAGCGGGAATTCACACTGAATTCATCGAATAGTAAGGTTCGGTTAGGCCTATTCTACGGAATAGGCCTTTTTGACATTTTGTCCAAAATATGGTGTAATAATATAGTTCTTTAGAAAACGAATAGAAAAGAGGAGGAGAAAAACAGTGTCGAACAGAATCTATACGATATCTGGCGTTCTTGTACCGCCCAAGTTAGTGTCGGAGTTCCTCCGACGTTTCTTGGAGGTGAAAGCCGCCAAGCTATCGGCGCATAAGGAATCTTGGTTTTCATCGTTGATTCGGAAATACCTCCAGTGGCGCGATATTTCTAATATTCAAGAGATGTTGTGCCAAGAAAATAAATGCGACGCCAGCCCGATTTCTACCGGACTTGACTGGCTAGCACTGGAGTGGGCCGATCATCTGATCTTAGTGTCCGCGCCTAGGCATTGCACCCCGCTTATTAGGGAAATAGCCGGGGAAATGGGCCTTGTTTTGACCATGACCGCCATGTCCCGGAAAATTCCAGACGAGATGTCTTTGGAGAAGCTGTACCAACGCGCCGATTGCACGCTCGGCGCCTCGGTAGACAGTTCCGGGGCGTGTGTTTGCAGGAATCTTGTCGGACTCGACGGGAAACCGTGGAGTTTCAGGATCGAGGGCGACAGCGTTTTCCTTTCCGGCTCCCCGATAGCGGAAACCTACCTAAAGAATGTCTGCCTCGGTCTTTTCTCCGGTATTGCTGTTTTGTAACATTAAAGACTCCGCTTCGGCGGAGTCTTTCCTTATCCGTCGATATCCGAAGTCGCCGATGTGTTAAAATATTTCAAATGGCAAGAACCATCAATAAAGCTTGGCACGAAAAACACCGCATGCCGAAAAACGCCTCGCTCGAAGAAAAGATAGAATGGCATACCGATCACGCGAAGCATTGCAACTGCCGCGATTCCAAATCCCACCTTCTGAAACTAAAAGCGTTATTAAGAAACAAAGAGACACGCCAAAACGGATAAAGGTATCAGGAAATGTCCGTTGCTTTGGGCCTTTCTCCTTCGATCTGGATGATTTCCAGTTTTAATTTCCCAGCTTCGTCGATTTTCGACTTTAAAAGTTTTATTCGTTTTCCGTGAGATAATGTCCAAGCTCCGGGTTCCGGGTAAAAAGCCCGGATTTTATCGTGGAGTTTTTTCGTGAGTTCCGCGTCCCCGGCTTTGGCCGAGATCAAGTCTTTTTCTTCGATAGAAGCCGTTTCTGTTTTGAACTTTTCCGTGAAAGTTGCTTTGGTTTCATCCTGGCTCTCGGGAACGATCTTTCCGGCAACGAAATTCGGCAATATTTTAACGAGCATTTCTGAAGAAAGTTCGGCGAGTTTCTTGGTTAAAGTTTCACTGTTATCGTCCGGATCGATCGCGAGTTTTTCCTGGTAAAGAACCGGGCCGTGATCCATCAAGGCGTCGATCATAAAAAGCGATACGCCGGTTTCCGTTTTGCTTTCCAGAATCGCACTTTGGATGGGAGAGGCGCCGCGAAGCTCCGGAAGCAAAGACGGGTGGACGCCGATAACGCCCAAGTGGGGGATATCGATAAGTCCCTGGGGCAGGATTTTGGCGTAGGCGGCGACAAGGTAAAAATCCGCCGGAATAGACTTCAGCGTCTCCAAAAACTCAGGGGTGATTTTTTCTGGTTGCAGAATCTCGATGTCTTTTTTGGAATCGAGAACGACTTTTTTGGTCGGCGGGGAAGTGACAATTCGTTTCCGGCCGACTGGCTTGTCGGGATTCGCCACTATTGCTTTCGGAAAAAAACCGGATTTGATCAGGTTCTTCAAAATGATGGCGGCGAATTCCGGCGTGCCGAAGAAAACAAAATTGTTCATTTAATCTTTGTGATCGGCGATCAATGTGCCGTTTAGATGATCGGTTTCGTGCTGGAAGATCCGCGCGAGCAAACCCCAGGCTTTGATCTTTAGCTTTTTGCCGTTTTTGTCTTGTCCGACGAGCGTCACCTGGTAAGGCCGCTTGATGTTCTTTTCCATTTCGGGAACGCTCAAACATCCTTCTTCGCATTCGTCCATCTGCTTCGAGGCGCTCGTGATCTCCGGATTGAAAATGACGTAAAATTTGCCTTCGTTCTGGGCGACGAACATCCGCCAGTCCAATCCTATCTGGTTTGCCGAAAGCCCGACGCCTTTGTTCTCCTGCATCAGCTTCCGCATCCTTTTGGCGACCTCGGAGATCTTTTTCTTGTCGGCTTTTTTAAAATCGAAATCCGGCACCCTTCCGTGAAGGATCTTGGCTTCGGATTTCTTATCTTTTACGGTGACTATCTTCATCGTCTTTTTCTTTTTGCCAGATGGCCATGAAATAGGCCCCTTTGTTCTTGATGTCCTTTTTCTCGGCGATCGATTTGGCGAGGCTCAAAAGCCGGTCTTCGTTAAAATCCTTCGCCAATTTGATATATAAGGATTTGTGGGCTCTATCGTCAAGAAGCTCGGCAATCTCGAGCCCGGTGAGCTGATGCCGGGTGTAAACCCGGGATTCCTTGGCCCTTTCCTTCATTTTTCGGAAATAATCCGCGAAATCCCGCTTTTTTTCCGCTTTCCGGACAGGTTTCATCGATTCCATTATATAATACTCCTGATGGATAAAAGAGTCTTCGCGGCTATCAATCTTCCTTCGGAAATAAGAGCGGAAATCGAAGCGGTTTTGTTCGAAGCCGAACCTTCATGGAGGGGGATTATCACCCCGAGGATTTTGGACCGGGAAAACTGGCATATCACCATGGGATTTTTCGGGAACAGGAGCGAGGCGGAGATCGGGCTTATCAAGGAGGCGATCGAAGAAACCGCGTCTGCTTTTGCCGAACCGGAAATAAAACTCCGGAAAATGATCTTCGGGCCGATTCACGGAAAAGAAGCGAGAATGATCTGGCTTGAAGTCGAATCAAAAGACCTCGAGAACGTCAAAAAGTCTTTCGACCAAAATCTAGAAAAGCGCGGCCTAAATTTAGAAAATAAAGGATTTTCCCCGCATATCACCTTGGCGAGATTTCAACCCGTGAATTTCGATCGGCTGCCGGCCCTCGAAAACAAGATCGACCTTGTTTTCCGGGCCAAATCCCTGGATCTCATGGAGTCGATATTGTCTAGCAAAGGATCGGTTTACGGCTTGATTTCAGAAATAGACTTTGGAGGAGTAAAATAGTAGAATCCTGATGATGAATCAGCTGCCGAAAAAGAAAATATTGATCGTCGCCGTTATCGCTTTTTCGCTTGCGGTTTCGACCGCCGGCTCTTTTTACGTCGGCTATCGCAAGGGCCTCGAGGAGACGAAAATCATCGAAATCAAAGGCGTGGCCGACATCAATCCGAACGAGGAGGTTTCGGCCGATTTCGGGGTTTTCTGGCAGGCCTGGGACAAGATAAAATCCAAATACGTCAAAGCCAAAGACATCAAGGACCAGGATCTGGTTTACGGGGCGATCAGCGGCATGCTCGAAAGCCTCGGCGATCCTTACACCGTTTTCATGAATCCGGAAGACGCCAAGAAATTCACCGAGGACGTCAACGGCAATTTCGGCGGCATCGGAGCCGAACTGGAAAATCAGGGAGATTACGTCGTGGTCGTGGCGCCGCTCAAAGGGACTCCGGCCGAACGGGCCGGAATCAAGCCTGGAGACATCGTCTTGAAGGCTGGTGACACGGAATTGACCGACGTGGACGTCATGGAGGCGGTGAAGGTTATCCGGGGAGATCCGGGCACGAAAATAATTCTTTCCATAATGCGCGAAGGGTTCACCGCACCCAAGGATTTCGAGATCACGAGGGAAATAATCGAGGTGCCGACGCTCGAATGGTCCTGGCTCGACGACAAAATCGTCCACGTCGAGCTTTACGGATTCAATCAGAACGCGCCCATCGCTTTTTACCGGGCCATCCTCGAAACCGTGCCCCAGGATGCCCAGGGAATCGTTCTCGACTTGAGGAATAATCCGGGCGGATACCTTGACGTGGCCGTGAACATCGCCGGTTGGTTCTTGAAGCCGGGACAAACCGTCGTCTCCGAGAAATTCGCGAACGGCGACATGGACGTATGGCGGGCTTCGGGGAACGCCGCCCTTCAAGACATGCCGACGGTCGTTCTCGTGAACAGCGGCTCGGCTTCGGCCTCGGAGATCTTAGCGGGCGCGCTCCGCGACAACCGCAGCGTCAAGATCGTCGGCGAAAAGACCTTCGGCAAGGGATCGGTGCAGACGATCGAAGACTTGAAAGACGGATCGGTTCTAAAAATCACCATCGCCAGCTGGGTGACACCCAATGGATTGATCTTGAACGGCAACGGCATCGAACCGGACTACGAAGTCGAAATCACCGACGAAGACTTGGAAAACGACCGCGATCCGCAGCTCGATAAAGCGATCGAGGTTCTAAAATCAGAGATCGCGGCGCCGGTAAATTAAATTTTGAAAATGAAAGTCATTCTTCTAGAAGACATCAAGAATGTCGGCCGCAGGCACGAAGTGAAGAACGTTTCCGACGGCTATGCCCGGAACATGCTTTTCCCGAAGAAAATGGCGGTTTTGGCCACCCCCGAGGAGCTTAGGAAAATAGAAAAAGAAAGGCAGGCGATCACAACCGAAGAAAACGAACTGGTCGCCAGATTGAAATCCGTGACCGACGGCGAACCGATCAAATTCTACCTGAAAACCGGAGACAAAGGGGAAATCTACACCTCGATCAAACCCGAAGACATCGAGCAGGAGCTCCGAAGAAGGGGACTCGTCGGCGTCAAGGTGAAGCTTCCGAAGCCGATAAAAAATCTCGGCCTTTTCGAGGTCGAGATAAGTTTGCATAAAGGCGTTTCCGGAAAGGTTAGGATTTCGGCAGAACCTTCACCCAGGTAGCGTATCTTACTTTGGAATTGAAACGGGTTTTTTTGCCTTTGGAATACTGGACCACGCCCTCGATTTTGGAATAGAGGGTGTCGTCTTTGGCTCTCGAGACGTTCACTCCCGGAATATAACGGGTTCCCCTTTGGCGGAGCAAAATCTGGCCGGGCTTGACCGGTTGTCCGTGGTTCTTCTTTATTCCCAATCTTTTAGCCTCGGAATCCCGTCCTAACTTCGTGGATCCGAGGGCCTTTGTATGAGCCATAACGGAATAATGATAATATAGGATTTATGGACCTGTCAAACGGAAAAACAAGGATTTTCCTCGCTCTGGTCGGGGTTTTGATCTTGAGTTTGGTTTTCGGGTTAGGGTATTTTTCGGGACAGAGTTTTTGCCGGAATCCGATCGTCATACAAATGGCAAATTAGAGGTAACCGATTTGTTTCAGCCAGTATTCGTTTTCCCATTCCCAGAGTTTTTTAGCCCCGAGGAATGCCTGATAATCGTCGATAAAATAGGGGAATTCTTGAAGTTCAACCTCTCCTCGTATTTCGGACCATTCGTGCTCGCACAAAGCCGGATTCCGGCCGTTCAGGCCTTTTATTTTTTCCCGGCCGCCTTTGACGCGACGCGTGGCACCGCACTTCAAACATTTCTGATTCTGATCGATCCTCAAAATCCACCTCGTCGAAAGATCGCGCATTTCCTTTTGGAGTGGAACGAGATAGGCCGAGGTTTGGAGATTGTAGTCGCGGTAAATGGCCTGGGAAGTTTTGATGTCGAGAACTCCGAATTTTCCGTCGATCGTCGCCAAGGCGTCGACGGTTCCGGCGTAACGGTCATCGCGGTTGATGACCTTGTGTTCGACCCAGTCGGGGTTAGCCACGATGCGGCGGGCTTCGTTGAATTTCAGAAAAGCGTCGACCGCGGGCTTTACCCGCGGATCCGAAGAAGGGGAATGCCCCAGGAGGATGTCTTCGATGGCTTCGTGGACCAGGGTGCCTTCGTCGGCCGATTGCTTCTTGATGGCTTCGCCTTCGTTGAAATTGGCGAGCTCGGCGTAATACCGATAAAGCGCTGGTTTGGCTTTGATGTTCACGATGCTCGTCACTCGGGGATACCAGACGTCTTCGAGTCCGTAGCCGTTGGCTTCCTTGAACTGGTCGATGTTCGAGTAGTACATTCGGTTATTTTAATAGTTTGTCCGTCAAAGTAAAAATATCCCCGGCGCCCATCATCACGACCACGTTGTCTTTCTTGGCTTCCTTGATTTCTTCGAGGGTGATTTTGAGGATATCGGCTCTTTCGGGAGAATCGGGGAGATAGCTCGTATCCTTGATCTTGTTGTTGTTCGCGACCGCCATGGCCAGATCTTCCGAAGTAACATTTTGCGATGTTTCTTCCCGACCCACGACCTGGTAGACGTCGAGAAGGATCAAATGGTCCGCCTGATTGAAAGCTTTGGCGAAATCCTTGAAAAGCGCTTCCAGGCGTTTTGCCTGGTGCGGCTGGAAAACGCAGACCAGATTGGAATCGGGAAACTTTTCCTTGAGCGCCTGGAGCGAAGCTTTGATTTCGGTCGGATGGTGGGCGTAATCGTCGAATACCTTAAATCCTGATTTGGTTTCGCCGCGGTATTCGAGCCGGCGCCAGATGCCTTTGAATTCGGAAAGCGCCTTGAAAATCGTTTTTTCGTCGATGCCGAGATTCAAAGCCAAGGTCGTTGCTCCCAAGGCGTTCGAGAGGTTGTGTTTCCCCGGAACCTTTAAAAGATCCTTTATTGTTTTACGACGCTTGTCTTTAAGCGAATACCAGGCGACGTGGGTATTCTTGAGCGACGGTAAAATGGAAACCAGGTTTTCGTTGTCTTTGTTCAAGACGATGAATCCGTCTTTGTCGACTTGATTCAAGAATTTGATGAAGGATTTTTTGATGGCTCCGAGGTCTTTGTAAAAATCCAAATGTTCGAGATCGATGTTGGTGACGAGAGCCGCCCAGGGATGGTAGTTCCAAAACGAGCCGTCGTATTCGTCGGCTTCGACTATAAGGTAATCGCTCTTGCCGAACCTGAAATTCGAACCGTCGATTTTGCTTCCCAAGATCAGAGTCGGATCAAATCCGGCTTCGATGAGGATCTTGGCGACCATGGCCGTGGTCGTGCTCTTGCCGTGGGCTCCGGCGATAGCGATTGTCTTGTAATCGTTAACGACCCGGCCCAAAGCTTGAGCGTAAGTCAAAATTTCCATGTTTCTCGCCTTGGCTTCCTTTATTTCCGGGTTTTGATTCAAAATAGCCGCCGAATGGATTAAAAGGCTAGCGTTTACCGGAATATTCGAAGATTTATGGCCAATTTTGACCTTGGCGCCTTTTTTGGCCAAATTCTTGAGTATTTGGCTATCTTGGATATCCGAGCCGCTTACAGCCCAATTTTGGGCCAAAAACCAGGAGGCGAGGCTGCTCATGCCGATGCCGCCGATGCCCACGAAGTGGACAGCTTTGTAGGAATCGGTTTTTTTGAATTTTGAGGTTTTAGGCACGAAAGCTTGGAAGAGGTTATGAGGCAGGGTTAGCGACTGGAATAAAGGATATTGGTTGTATAAATCAAAGGGTGGTTTTAAAGACGAACATTAGGGGGAGAAGCCGACCGGGTGTTTTCAGAATGAGTTATGTCGTAAAAGGTATATTATGCGACATATCATAGACCTCAAACCATAAGTCTGACCCGCACTTCCCCGTAGCAGCAGCCGACCGGAAAATCTTTATGTGATTTTAAAACCGACTTATCCATTAGTATACAATCGTCCCGCAAGCTAAGCAATTTGTTCTATCAAAAGCTCCCGGTGTTCCGGGAGCTTGAAAGCCTCCAGAAAACCCCATCCCCTCTTATTTGGTGAAGAAGGTGATTTTAATCGCTTTGAATTCGTCTTTGAATAAAATATCCCGATTGGTTTCTCCGTCGGCCAGGCCGACGCTTATGGCCATGCCGGTTTTGATGTTATTCATATTGTCGGGCGTCGCGTTTCGTCCGCTGTCCGCAAAGAATATCTCCGCGTCTTCGAAGGATATTTTTACAAGTTTGGAATTGAGAGGTGTCTCGGGATATATCTTGAAAACGTCGACTCTAAGCACAAGCGTCTGTCCGGAAATATCGGAAGCGTCTTCGATTATCCCGTCGATGACACCGATCGGGAAGTTTATATCGGCCATCAAAGTTTTGCCTTGGAATTCGACGGAGTTCTTCGGAGGAAGGTTGTCTTCTTCGTTAGTTTCGTTTGGCCCCATTTGGTTCTGGCTTTCCGGCTGAAAAAATAACCCTTGTTCGTTTTTTAGGTTATAGACGAATACTACCGCGATCACCACTATAACCATGGCCGAAATGATGACGAACGTATAAACTTTTTTTGTTTTCATTTTTTTAATTTGAACGATTCATCATATTTTTATTATTATAGCATGTTTATAAAATTCCCGGGGATTATTTATTCATCCGGAGTCCAGAATCTGTATTTTATAAGCGCTATGATCGCCCGTAATCCGTCGATCGGCCTGATCTTTTTCCCTTGTTCCATTGTTCTCGGCCGATAATTGATCGGCACTTCGAGGATGCGCGCTCCTTTGATCGACGCTTTGGCCGTAATTTCTTCGCAGAATTCGAATCTCGGCTCGTCGAGAGGGATTGATTTGAATAATTCCGCTTCGAAACCCTTATAACAAGTGTTTATGTCGGTGAGTCTCGTACCGTAAATTATATTCCCAACCGCCGTAACCAGTTTTCCGCCGAGATAGAACGCTAGCGAAGACCGTGCATTGTCTTTCAGGTTGCGCGATCCGTAAACGATTTTCTCTTCTCCTTTCAAGATCGGCTCCAAAACCGCGGGGTAATCGTTCGGATCGTATTCGAGGTCGCCGTCTTGGATAATGACCGCTTCTCCGGCCACGGCCGATTGAGCGCTCTTAATGGCCGCTCCCTTTCCTTTATTTTTATCGTGGATAATGAGCGTGAATCCGAATTCTCGCTTCAGACGGTCGAGTTCTTCCGAGGTGCCATCGATCGAGGCGTCGTCTACGACGATGATTTGTTTCTCGTAGGGCGCCGCCGTGACTGTCCGCAAACAGTTCTCGATAGTCTCTTTTTCGTTAAATACGGGTATGATGACGGTGATCATGGTTTGAATTGTCCTTTGATTTCGGAAAAAATAAGCACGGCCACACTTTTCCCGGCGGAAATTATCCCCTTCACGCTTGCCCGCCTTATCAGTTGGAACGCTCGCGGGATATTCAAATAATATCTTAAGTATAACCGATTTTTCAGCTTCATTGTTTCTTCCGCCTTCATGGTCGGCAGATCCATCACCGATCGCATCTGCTCGAAATCGGCAAATGCACCCCCCTGCTTTATCCAATTGTTCCGGATAGCATCTTCATAAAGCTTCGATCCGGGAAAAGGGACGGCGCAGTAGAATTGCGCGAAATCCGGTTTGGCGCGGCTCAACAGTCCCCAAGTTCTTTCGACCGATTCTTTCGTTTCCCCGGGCAAGCCGACAATCACGTGGCTGACGGTCAATAAACCCGCTTTTTTGGCGAGGCTGATCGCTTCTTCCGCGTCGGCGACCGAAGCGCCCTTATGAGCTCCATCGAGTATGCTTTGATCTCCGGACTCCACGCCGAAGCTGATCATCCAGCAGCCGGCTTCTTTCATTTTTTTAAAAAGAGGAAAAGAAGCGGCGTCGGTTCGGCTGTTGCAAACCCAATTCGTCTTCAATCCCCTTTTTATGATTTCGTCGCATATTTTTTCCGCGAATTCCGGATCCATGGTGAAAGATTCGGTCCAGATCAAAAAGTCCTTTATTCCGAACTCGCGGATATTCCTTTCGATTTCGTCGACTACATAATCGGGATCGCGGAACCTCGGCTTTTTTCCGTAATAAGACCCGGCGTTGCAGAAAGAACAGCTGTGAGGACAGCCGCGGGAAGGCGTCACCGTCAGGAACTTCTTCGGCGCCAAATCTTTCCCGGGCATCAAGTACTTAGAAAGATCAAAAAGATCCCAAGCCGGAAAAGGCATTTCGTCGAGATGATCGGAAAACGCGTTTCCAGAAAAAACTGAGATGCTGCCGTCCGGATTTTTTCTCGCGAAGTTCGCTTGATCAAGGCCTTCCTCCGATCCGTTCTCCATCGAACGGCTGATGATCCTTATCGAGTTTTCCGGCTCCCCTATCACGGCGATATCCGCGCCTGAATCAAGGCATTCGTTTGTTAAGACCGAAGGATGGGTTCCGAAAACTACCGTGGTCGTCTGCGGGAATTCTTTCTTTAAATCTCTCACAAACTCCAGATCGCTTTCTATGGTCGGTGTCGAGGTATTGATAACGGCCAGTCGCGGCGCTCCGTTTGATTCGGCTTTGCGGAAAAAAGCATCCTTGTCGATTTCCGAAGCGACGCAATCGAAAGCTCTGACTTCGTGCCCGTCTTTACGGAGAACCGCGGCGATATAAGCCAGGCTCATTAGAGGCCACAGAGAAGACCATATACTCTTTTTTTGCGCGCATCTTCCTTCCCTCGTCGTTTTCTCTTTAAACGGCGGATTGATAACCCAAATTTTCATTTTAATCTTTAAACCTGTATACAGAGACTCCTATTGTATCGAAAGAAAATATTTTTTCGCCGAAACCGCTGACGGTATCGCAAATTTTCTTGGTTTGTTCGAAGATATCGCAGGTTTCGGTGTATATGAAATACGAGTTCTCTCCGCAGAGATTCATTTCCGGAGAACAGATGCTTGATCCGTCGGACTTATCGATTCTATCGAACGTATCGTTCAAAGAAACAAACTTGATATTCCTGTTTTCAAGTGACATGAGCTGCATCATTTCGTTATGTTGACTTATCATCACAATATTTGCCGTATCCGGAATATCGGATAAAATCCGCGACATATCTTGCGATGTTATTTTCCCAAATCTCGGATATCTTAGTTGGCCGATAAATTCCGGAATATAGAAAAGAAGCGTTATTCCGACGATAATCGCGGCCACGCTCCCGAGATCGAATTCATTCGCTTTTGTTCTTTTATTCCTTTTTCTTTTAATCATGATTTCCGCGGGAATGTTGCGGATGGCTGTTCCCGCGATCGCCGCGGCAATCGTGATATTGGGAATGGCAAAACGTTGCACGTAATTGGCGCAGTCAGTCATGTAAACAAGCATTGTCGCTAAGAAAGCGAAAGTAGCGATAAGGATCCCTTTATCTTTCTTAAAGATGCCGAAAACTATTCCCAAAACAGCGATCAGAGAAAGCGGAAGAAGCTCTTTTCGCGTCCAATAATCGATGACCCGCGGAATATCGTCCAGAGTGTAAGCAATTGAGAATCTCCAACCTCCTATCGCTTTCACCATCCGCTCGAAAGGCACGACGATCGAAGAGTCAATCGCTTTCTCTATTTTTTCGCTCACCAGCCCGACTTGAGCTTCGGAGCCGCAAAACTGATCGCCTTCTTTCGTGTTTGCGATGCTTGCCGCCGGAATAAGAGCGAAAATCAAAGCCATGGTCGCGACCAACAAGGACTTTTTCCATTCTTTTCTTTCGAATCCCATTAAAATCGCGACCCCGACGACGGCAAAGAGAACGCCGTATTCTATTTTGGCCGCGAAGGCCATTCCGGCGAAAGCGATCATTCCGAGATAATCGATAAGCTTTTTCTTTTTTACGGACAAAACCGAGAATAGTGCGAATCCGGCAAGGCTGAAAGACATGATGGACGGGTATCCGGAAAATATCGCCGTGCCGTAAAGCCAGGCCGGATTTAAAACCAAAAGCAGCGAAGCGACGATGCCCGGCCATGTTTTACCGGATAATTTGGCGCCGAGTATTCCCGTAAGGGCAACGGCCGATATGAGGAAAAAAGCGTTCATGGCCGCCGGACCGTTTATTCTTCCGAAAACAACGTTTCCGAAGGTGAGCGCCGCCGGAAAGAAGAACCCGTGGCGCATATGGCCGATGATGTCGTCTCCGGCGGGGCTAATCAATTGTTTCGCGAAATAAACCTCTTCCCACTCCTCGTCAATCGGATAAAATCCGGTTTTCTGCCCCAAGATATTGGAAAAAAAGAGCAAGAGCAAGAATATCGCAAACAAGATTCCCGCTTTTTTCCACCAGGAATCGATTCTGATCCGCTTTCCTAGTTTGTCGGGAATAAGAGAAGAGAGCGACGCGAAAGCGGCAATAAAAATAGCGGCAGCGTAAAAAACAAGAGCTCCGTTATTGAATATCATTGGATAAATAAATTATACACTATTGCTGCAAGGGATATCGTCGGCAAACAAAAACGGCTCTTTCGAGCCGCGCCGATAAACAACAAAATTCCCGCCGAGACGCAGATCCAGCTTAAAGCCGGCTCAATCCGTCGCGGATGATCTTGGTTATAAAATCCAAAGTGAGCACCAGCACCTTGCCGATCACTTGCGCGAGCGAGACGAATAGCGGCCCGGCGGACTTTATGAGATTCCAGACTTGTTCGAAGTATTCCATCAAAGATAATCGTTCGGGTTGAGATTGGCGCCGTAAGGAGAAACGCCGCAAGATTTGCTCGACCCCATGTAGAAGCTGCTCGAAGCGTACACGGTAAAATGCAAATGCGGTCCGGTCGAATACCCGGTATTCCCAGCGTACCCGATAAGCTGCCCTCTTTCCACTATATCACCGGAATTGACGATAATGCGAGACAAGTGTCCGTAAAGCGTGGTCAGGTTGTTGTTGTGGGTGATGACGATGAAGCGGCCGTATGATTGCTTGGGGCAGTAAAGGTCCAAGTTTCCGACGGCGACCACTTTTCCGTCTTCGGCCGAGAATATCGGATCGCCGACGTTCAAATCGAAATCGAGTCCGTTGTGGAATTGGTTCGAATAAGCCTTCAAGGCGAAAGCGGTGCGTCCGTATTGCTGGACGATCGGCCCGAGACAAGGTTTGGCCAGAACGCCGGACTGCGAAGCGGGTACGGCCGACGGATCCAGCTTGGCTTTGAGTTCTTGTTCGATCTTTTCCCTTTCGGACAGGATCTCATCGCGTTTCTCCATGAGTTTGTCGAGGTTCTCCTGGTATATTTTCTCCTGGTTTTTCGATTGGGCGAGGAGTTCTTTTTGGTATTTCTTTTCGTCTTCGATGATGGCCTTCTTATTGACCAAGTTCACGTTTTCCGCCTGGATGGAACGCTTTTTCTCGGCCGTTTGCCTGACGTTGTTTTCGAGATCGGTCGACAGTTTGTCCAAAGAGGAGATTTCCACCGAAAGATTCTCCTGCAGATTCGTCAGGCTTTGCATCTCGAGCAGGCTGTCAGCGAGGCTCATGGATTTCAAGAAAGTCTGTAAGACTCCTTCGTTGTCGTTTTTTTGGATCTCGGCGAGAATGAGTCCGATCGCCTTTTTCTTGGCTTCGATATCGACGCCGATTCCGCCGATCCGGCTGTTCAAGCCTTCGATTTCCAAATTGAGCTTCTGGATATTCAAGGTGCTCGATTTGATGCTTAGATTCAGCTGGTTCAAGGTGTTTTCCGTGGTTTTCAACTCCTTGTCCAAGCTTTGACTTTGCTTGGAAATAACGGCCATTTGGGCCTGAGCGTCGCTGATTTCTTTCTGGACGTCTTGAAGCTCTTTGGTCTTGGAATCGATCTCCGTTTGGAGCTCGGAAGACGTTTTGGCGTTTACGGAATAACCGAAGCAAGAAATCAATACGAATAACGCGAGAATTGTCTTGAAATGTTTCATGAGTCGATTATTCGTTCAATTTTCCGATGGCGATCCTGATTCTTCTCAAAGATTCCTCTTTCCCGAGTCCGGCCAGAAGCTCGAACGGCGTGGGGCTGGTTTTGGAGCCGGAAAGGCTGACGCGAAGCGGCCAAAGATAATCCCCCTTTTTGTCGTCCGGCACCAGAGCCGTTATCTTCTCGGTTACGTTTTCCAAATCGAATTTACCGTCTTCGATATCGTTGATTCCCGCAGCCAATTTCTCAAGAATGCTTTTGGTATTCCGGTCTTCTCCTTTCCAGAAAAGAAGCTCTTTTTCGTATTCGGGCAATTCGAAATAAACCACCAAAAGCTCTTTGGCGTCTCCGATTTTGTCCAAGCGCGGCTTGATCGCCCGGACCATGGCCGGATTTATTTTCCATTCTTCCGGAATGTGCTCCTTGATCTTCTCGGTCAGGGCCTGTTCCGGAAGATTGACAATATACTGACGGTTGATCCAGTTCAATTTCTCGATGTCGAACACGGCTCCGGCTTTCTGCACCCTCTCGATGTCGAATTCGTTTATCAGCTCTTCGCGGGAAAAGATTTCCTGGTTTCCCTGCGGATGCCATCCGAGCAGGGCGACGAAGTTTATTAAAGCCTCCGGCAGATAGCCGCGTTCGAGATAATCCTTGACCGCCACGTCGCCGTAGCGCTTAGACATCTTGCTCCGGTCTTTGTTCAAAAGAAGCGGCAAATGGGCGAAAAGCGGAGGGTTGGCGTTCAAGGCGTTATAGATGACCAATTGCTTCGGCGTGTTCGGCAAATGCTCCTCTCCCCTGATGACGTGGGAAATCTTCATGAGGATGTCGTCGATGACGACGCTGAAATTGTAGAGCGGTTCTTCTAAATTCCTCGCGATGATCACGTCTCCCATCAAGCCGGCGTCGAATTCCACCTCTCCCCTGATCATGTCCTTGAAAGCGATCTTTCCTTCCGGAACCCGCAGCCGGATGACGTAAGCTTCTCCGGACTCCACTCTCTTTTCCGCTTCCTTCTTGTCGATCGAAGCGCATTTGCCACCGTATTTCGGCGCCATGCCTTTTTCTTCCATCACCTTTCTCTCCTTTTCCAATTCCTCTTTGGTACAAAAGCAATAATAAGCCTTGTCTTCCTCGATCAGTTTTTTCAGGTGATTGGTGTAAAAATCAGTCCGTTCGGATTGCCGGTACATTTCGTCCGGTTTCAAATCGAGAATATCGAGATTTTTCAGGATATCCTCCTCGAATTCCTTACGATTCCTTTCCTTGTCGGTGTCTTCTATGCGCAAGACAAAAACACCTTTGTTTTTTTTGGCGAAAAGCCAGTTGTAAAGGGTGGTTCGGACGCTGCCGATGTGGAAATACCCCGTTGGGCTCGGGGCCATCCTAACCCTGATCATTGCCCGCTAATCTTACTATTTCCTGGCCGATAATCAAAGCCGCGTCCCGTTTTCCGAAAGCCCTGGCCTGGGCCGCCATTTTCTCGCGGAGACCCGGATTTTCTAGGATATTTTCGATTTTGGAGACGAACGTTTCGACCGAAAAATCCTTTTCTTCCATGACGTCGCAGGCGCCGGCCGAGGCGTAGACTTTGGCGTTTTCCGTTTGATGGTCAGCGGCCGCTTCTGGAAGAGGAATGAGCAAAGACGGCTTGCCGAAAGTGGCTATCTCGAAAAGGGCGCTGCCCGACCTCGAAACGATGAGGTCGGCGGCGGTCATGACGTCTTTCATTTCGGACTTGAAAAACGGAGTGAACCGGTAGCGCTGCTGTTCTTCGTAGGAGAGGCTTCCCAAGATCGGCGCCACTTCGGTTTCGTAGTCGTTATAATTCCCCTCGCCCGTCTGGTGGAGCACCTGGTATTTTTTGACAAGCTGCGGCAAAGACAAAAGAACGAAGTCGTTGATCCTCGTCGAGCCCTGCGATCCGCCCATGACGACTACAAGCGGCAGGTTCTTGTCGAATCCGAGGAAGATCTGCGTCGAGTCCGGCGACATCAGATTCATAAAAAGCTGCCTTCTCAAGGGATTGCCGGAAAAAACGATTTTCTCGGAATCGGCCGGAGAAAAATACGGGATCGATTCCTTGAAGGCGACGAATATTTTTTCTGCGAATCTCGTCGAAGAAAGAGTGGTCAGGCTCGGCCGGCTGTCTGATTCGTGGATGAAGATCGGGATTCTGTAAAAAGCGGCGGCGAGGATGACGGCCATGGCTCCGGGTCCGCCTTTCGAGAAAAGGACGTCCGGCATGAACCAATAAAGCTTCCAAATCGCCTGGAGCAGGCTCAGCCCGAATTTCGGGATGTCGATCAGGTTCCTTAAGTCGAAATACCGCCTGATCTTGCTTTCCATGATCGAGTTTACGGAAACGCCGTTTTCCTCAAGGATCGTCCGGTATTGTTTCGGAGACCCGAAATAGCGCATCTCGATTTCCAGGTGCTTGTTCGCGGCGAGGATCTGCGTTTCCGTGGCCACGGCCACGAGCGGATAAATGTGTCCGCCGGTTCCTCCTCCGGCAAAGGCGATTCTCAATTTACGCATTTCTATAAAAATTAACCATCAATCCGAGCATGGTCATGAAAACCGTAAGGCTCGTCCCCCCATAACTTATAAACGGAAGCGGGGTCCCGGTCAAAGGGATCATTCCCGAAATGGCGGCCATGTTGACGAAAGCCTGGATGCCGATGATCGAAGAAAAGCCGATCATGGCGAATTTCCCGAACTTGGTTTTGGTCTCCAGGCTCCCGAAAAATCCGGCGAGCGTCAGGACGAAGAAAAGCAGAATGAAGAAAATAACGCCGACGAATCCGAATTCTTCGGCGGCGATGGCGAAAATGGAATCGCTGATCGGTTCGGGCAAGCCGATGATCTTAGAGGTCGAATTGCCGTAGCCGACTCCGAAGATCCGACCCGAGCCGATGGCGATCATCGCCTGATTCACCTGGAACGAGGCTCCGAGGGGATCGGCGTCTTTGTTGAAAAAAGTGACGAAGCGCGCGAGCCGGTAAGGCGTGAAGGCGATCAGAAGCCCGAAGGCGATAAGAGCGAGCATGGTGATGGCTGCGATAAAAGAGAGCTTGGCGCCGCTCACGAAATAAACGATCAAAGTGGCCGCCATCAAAATAAGGACGATGCTCGTCGCCGGCTGAATGACGAGCAAGAACCCGACCAGCCCGGAAATGAGAAGAAAAGGCAAAAACCCCTCCCAGACGTCTGTTTTTCGGTCGCGTTTCGCCGACGCGAGCCAGGAAGAGATATAGATGATGAAAGTGATCTTGAGCAGCTCCGACGGCTGGATGGAAACGCCTTTGATCTCGAGCCACCTCGAAGAAGTCTTGTCCTGCACTCCGAAAGGCGTGAATACGAGGACGAGAAGGCAGATGTTCAAAATCAAAGCGGCGAGAGATATTTTCCTGATGAATTTCGGAGGGGTGAACATGCCGGCCAAAAACCCGAAAAGCCCCGTGGTCAGGCAAAAAAGAAGCTGGCGTTCGACGAAATAATTCGGATCGTGGAATTGCTTCTTGCCCCAGGGCGAAGAAGCGCTCCCGAGCACGGCAAAGCCGATGACGATCAGCAGAATGGCGATTCCGAGGATGATGGTGTCAGCGTTTTTTCTTAGCATCGTGTTTTATGACTTGACCGGAAGCGGAATTTTCTATTTCTCCGCTCCGGAGGGCGACTTTTCCGGAAACGACGACGTCCTTGATTTTATTGTCGCGGATCAAAACCAAATCGGCGATGTTTCCCTCTTTGATCGTTCCCCTGTTTTTCAGATTGAAGATTCTCGACGGCACCGAAGTGATTTTTTTGACAGCGTCTTCGATCGAAAGGGTTCTGGTCGCGATCTCCAGATATTTGGTGAAGGTGCTCTTTGAGCGCTCATGGACGAATTTTTCCGAAGGATCGAAGCTCGTCGAGTTCGAAGCGATTAACGATTGGCTGTGGAGCAGTCCTTTTTCGATCAGGTTTTCGTCGATGTTCTTGACGCTCACCGATCCGCGCATCCGGGTGAGCCGCATCAGCTCGAAGACCCCCTCGCGAAGATCCAATCCCCTGTTTTCGGCGAAATCCAAAACGGTTTTTCCGACGACGTAGTCGTTTTTGGGAGCTCCGGCGACGATCATCGTACTCGGATCGATTCCGGATTTGTCCCAGAAACTTTGGATTTGCTTGACGTATCCGGGCTTTTCCAATTTGGCCAAGGCCTCGTCCGCGTTTTCGGAAAAAAGGCGCTTCGGAAGAAGATCGCTCAAAAGAACTACCGAGGTGTTAAAGGGAAAGATGTCGAAATAGATGTCGGCGGCGGCGATGTTTTCTCCGATCATCTTCAGTGCCTTTTCGTATTTTTTGGCGGAGGCGAAATAAGGTTCGAAATGATTGATGATGGTCGAGACTCCGCTTTGAACGGCCGCGGCCACGCTCTCTTCGACGGACTTCAAAAGGTCTTCCCCGTAATCCCGGAGATGGGTCGAATAGACTCCGTTCCCGGCTTTGACGATTTTCAATAGTTCGATGATCTCTTCGTTTTCGATGTCTTTTCCCGGAGCATACCCGAGACTCGACGACAGACCGAAAGACCCGCCTTCGAGGCTTTGTTTGAGGAGTGTTCCGATGATCTTCGTTTCTTTTTCGCTCAAGGCCCGCGGTTTCTTCGTGATATCTTGGCGCATAGTGAGATGCCCCGAAAGCGTTCCGAAATTGACGCCGAGATCCATGCGCTTCAAGCTAGACAGAAATTCCCCGGTCGTCCGCCAATCGACGTTCAGGCGCTCGCTTTCGGACCATTCACGCACCGATTCCATGGAACCGTAGACGAGCGGAGCGAGCGAATAGCCACACATGCCTCCGAAAATGGTGGTCACCCCTTGTTTTAGGAAGTCTTGCTGGCCGGGGTTCGAAAAAAGCGTGAGATAGTGGTCGGAATCCGTGTCGACGTCTATGAATCCGGGTGCGACATAAGACCCCAGGCCGTCGATTACCGTTTCCGCGGGCCTCAACCCGCGGAAGTCTCCGATAGCCGAAATCTTGTCTTTCAAAACGAGAATGTCCGCCTTTCGCGGCGGATTGCCGTTGCCGTCGAGGATGTTCGCGCCTTTGATGAGGATGCTCATGATTTAATTATAACGCATCCGTCAGATTAGCCCGAAAAGATAGAATACGAAGAGGATCACCCCGAGGCCGACGCCGATGAATCCGATGATCCAGAAACGCATGGTAATTTGCGCCTCGGGCATGCCTACGGCTTCGAAATGGTGGTGGATCGGCGTGGAAAGGAATATTTTCCGATGGAAGAATCTCTTGCTGATCGTCTGGATGATCACCGAAAGCGTTTCAAGGACCAAAGGCAGGGCGATGATCGGCAAAAACAAGGCCGAATCGGTCTGCATGGCGATCACTCCCATGGTGATGCCCAAGGCCATGGAGCCGGTGTCTCCCATGAAGAATTTCGCCGGATTGATGTTATTCCAAAGGAAAGCGAGGAGCGAACCGATGACGGCGCCGATCATCACCGCCAGGTTGTAGCGGCGGATGAGAAAAGCGACCACCATCAATCCCCCGAAAATGAACAAGGAGACTCCGCCGAGAAGCCCGTCGAGGCCGTCGGTCAGATCGGCCGAAAAAGCGCTTGCCACGACGACCAGCATGAATATCGGTATGTACCAAAGTCCGACGTCGAAATTCCCGAAAAAAGGAATGCAGAGGATACAGGCGTTTTCCACGTTGTCGAGGCAGCCGAGTTTCGCGTAGAACCACCAGGCGCCGATGGCCGCCACCAGGCAATACATTAAAAATTTATGCTTGGTCGTCATTCCTCCGTTGTTCGGACCGATGCGGAGCGCGCCCAAAAGGTCGTCGATAAATCCGAGTCCGGCGGCGATGAACATGGCAGCGAGCGGCAGATAGGTTTCGGCGCGGTTCACGAAATTCAAATAAGCGAAGAACCCGTCGAAGAAATGGTTGAGAAGAGCGAAGATAACGGCCAAACCGAGCACCGAAGCCCAAATCAAGATACCGCCCATGGTCGGCGTCCCCTCTTTTTTGGCGTGAAGCCTGGCGAAGATCGGAGCCGATTCGGCCGAACGGATCTGTTTTTTGATGCCGAACTTCTTTAAAAATTTGAAAAGCGGCGGCGTAAGCAAGATGGCGGTCACGAAGGCGATGATGGTGACGCCCAAAACGCGGACCGCCTGTATCCTAATTACTTCTGGAAGCATCGGTGATGAATTTTAATATTTTTTCGCTTTCCTCGAACCGGCTCTCGGTGCCGAGGACGAGGATCAAGACCGGGTGGTTTTCGACGGAAAATATGGAAATCAAGTTGCCTTGGGCCGAAGCCGTGAATCCGGTTTTGCCGCCCAGGAAATCCGGCCGTCCGGCGAACTGGTGCGTGGCCGAAATCTCTTTAATCTGCCCGCTTTTGATTTCGGTGATCGTTCCTTTGGGATCGCGGTTGATCGAGAAAACGCGGCGATGATTTTCCCAGATATATTGTACTAGCTTCACGAGGTCGTCACCAGACGTTCGGCTCGATTCGGAAAGCCCCGAAGCGTCGGTGAAATTGGTGTCCGCCATACCGATGTCTCTGGCTTTCTCGTTCATCATCTCCAAAAATCGGCCTTCCGGGAAATGTTTCTCGAAAGCGTAAGCCGCCTTGTTCGACGAGGACATGAGCATGATTTTTTCGAGGTCTCCGACGCTGTACGCTTCTCCGGGGAAAATAACTTCGTCTTCCGGCCCGGTTCGAGGGACGTCGATCGTTTCTCCGGGATCAAGGAACTCTTCGACAATGACGGCCGACATCAATTTGGTCAAAGAGGCCGCCGGCCAATTCTGGCCCCCGTTGTAATCCAAGAGGTTCTTTTTGGTTTGGAGGTCGACGACTTCGGCCGCCACCGCGTTCAGTTTTTCGTTCAAGACGAGCGCTTGCGGAAGTTCGGCCCGGTCTTGAATTTCGGCGTACCCGATCGCCTGCCCCGAAAGGTCCTTGTTGTCCGTGAAAACCGCTTTTCCCGACAAAAGCCGCTGGTTCATGAGGGTAAGCAACAGGGCTGCGGCGAAGAGGATGAAAATGGGCGGCTTAATTCCCGGGTTCGTTTCCGTTTTCTTTTTCATTGAAGATTTTGCTGATTTCCCGATAGCGTTCGTATTCCGGCAACTCCGATTCTTTGGAAATGCCAAGCTGCTTCAAGGCGTCGAAAGACAATCTGTAATCGAAAGAAGAAAGCCTTTTCGCGCTCGGACTCCGTTCGATGAGTCCGCGCACCATCAGGCTCCGCAGGATAAAGCTCGAATTGACTCCCCGGATGTAATCGATCTCCGGCCGCGAAATCGGACCGAGGTAAGCGACGATGGATAAAGTTTCCTGGGCCGCCGGAGTCAGATCTTCCTTGATTTCGGCTTTGACGATTTCTTCGATTATTTTCCCGAAAGCCGGTTTGGTGACAAGTTGTATTTTGTCGTCGGATTCGACGAGCGTCAATCCGGATTCTTCGGAATCGAGGCGGGATTTCAAGCGATCAATCGCCTTCCTTGCCTCCGGTTCTCTGGCTTCGATCATTTTCACGAGATTCGTTATTTTCACCGGCTCTCCGTAGATGAAAAGGACGGCTTCGATTTTCGCTTCCAATTGTTTTTCGATTTCAGGCATGCGGGGAGATGATTATTTCTTCGAATTGTCCGGATTGCTCGATTTTGATGGCGTTGTCTTTCAGCAAATGCAGCAAGGCCAGGAAAAGAATGACGATTTCCTGGCGCTCTTTGTCTTTGCTAAGCTCCTTGAATCCGAGAGTGGCTCCTTTGATGCGGCCGATGAGGCTCGCCACGTATTCTTCGAAATTGATTATCTTGTGCTCGACGTATTCTTTCTTTCCGGCCGCGAATATATTATAAAGCCCGCCAAAAGCTTTGGCTACGAGTTCTTTGGAGAAATTGGCCGGCGGATAGAAAACGATCGTTCTCGAACCGGCGGCGAAATCCCGCGAGAACGATCTTTTTTCCGACTTCCAAAGAACGGCTGCGTTTTTTTCCGCGGATTTCAATTCCTTGTAGAGCTTGAGCCGCGACTCGAGATCGGCGATGCTTTCCTCTTCTTCGGTTGTCAATTCCAGGTTCGGAATCAGGCTTTTCGATTTGATGAGCAAAAGCTTGGCGGCCACGGAAACGAAATCGGCCAAAGTTTTCGGTTCGGCTTCGCCCATTTTTTGGACGTAATCCAAAAATTCTCCGGTGATCTCCGCGAGGCTCAACTCGGTGATTTCGAGTTTGCGTTCTTCGATGAGTTCCAGAAGCTTCTGTAACGGACCGGAGAACCTTTCAATGCTGATTTCGAAAGGCATTTTATGAATTATAACCCCGAAAACCCGCCTTACCAACTTGAGATCAGAACCCGGCTTCTTCTATCTCGGCCAGGATTTCTTTGGGAAGCGGCTCTCCGGGCTTGGTCGTTCCCGGATATTTCCAGGCGGAAATGACTTTCCTGATCTTTTCTCCGGAGCGGGATTCGTCTTTGATCATCGTCCAGATCTCGTAAGGATGCTTTTTGCTTCCGGAGGATTGCATCACGGCCGCGGTATTCGCGGCGATCCCTTTCTCGATCCTTTGCGGGTAGTTGATGACGCGCTTGACGCGGTACTCCGAAAGGCCGTAAAAACGCATCTTTGCGTTCGCGTGGCTGGTCCAAACTAGTTTTTTCCGGCCGAGCATGTCTTAGCTTTTCTCCGGGATCAAAGCGCCTTTGGTGTAGACGTTACTCGGATTCCAAAGCATCCAGCCGCTTGTCGCGTCTATTTCCTCGACCGCTTGGATTTCTTTCCTCACCATGGCGGCGTCATAGGTCGCACCCATGTTGAAGTCCTGCAGCCAGAGCCGGAGCTTGGGTTTGTTCTCCATGCCTTGTTCCCCGAGCTTGTGGAGTCTCGCCATGGCCGTAGCCATGGTGTTCCTCACCACTTCGTAAGGATATTCGGCCGGATTCTTGAATCCCATGAAATTCACGGCGTAGTGCGACGGATAAGCCATGGGCGAAACGGCGTCGAAATAAGGCAAGGCGTCTTCGAGCACTTGGCCGATGCCGAGGTCATCGTTCACGATCCCCGCCAATCCGAAAAGATCGGCCGAAATAGGCGTCTCCGGAAGATTGTTCCTCACGTACTGGAAGAATTTTCTCATGGTGAGGTGCTTCGGGCTCGTCGTGTCGTAGACCGGAAAAACCATGTCGGCTATGTCGCCGTCCGAAGGAAAACGGATGTAATCGAAATTGATTTCGTCGAACCCCCGACTGGCCGCGTCTTTGGCGATCGCCAAATTGTAATCCCAGACTTCTTGCGAAGCCGGGTCTGTCCAGGCCAGATTTTTACGGTCGAGCCAGGTAAGCCCGGTCGATTTGCTTTGAACCGCCAAATCAGGCCTGTTCTTGGCCAAAATCGGGTCTTGGAACACGGCAATGCGGGCGATGACGTAAATCCCCTGATCGTGGAGTTTCTTGATTAGGGAGTTGATTTTGGAGATCTTGATGTCTTTGGCCTTGTACTTGTTGACGAAAGGATCGTTGATGTCGTAAGCGACGTAACCGGAATAATCCTTGATGTCGATGACAATGGCGTTCAGTTCCGTGGTCTTGATGAGGTCGATGAAATAATCGATTTTCTTGGCCGAACCGGCTGACCAGGCGGTCGAATAAATCGCTTTGACAGCCGTTGGTTTTTCCGAAAGGGGCTTTTGGTTTTCGATGTCGTTTTTCGACTCGATGGTCGCTTGCTGTTCTTCGCCGATCGTTATCAGCTTGCCGATGATCCCCGAAACTCCAGCCGGCTTTTCCGGTTCGCTTACCGCCCCGGCGCCGACTTTGAAAGTGTAAGTCGTGTTCAAAAACAAAAAAGCCCCAGCGGCCAAGGTCCCCAAAAAGATTATGAATAGGATTTTCCTCATCAAACTCCGGCTTTAAAGCGTTTTTATTCTAATCCATTTTCGCCTATAATAAAAGCATGTCTCTCGCCATCTACCGCAAATACCGGCCGAAAACCCTGACCGACGTTTTGGGCCAGGAATCGACGACCGAGGTCCTGAAAAACGCCGCCAAACAGGACAAGCTGAGCCACGCCTATCTTTTTTACGGACCCCGCGGATCCGGCAAAACCACGGCCGCAAGGATCCTGGCGAAGATCGCCAATTGCGAAACCAGAATGAACGACCCGAAATTCCGGGAATCGGGCGAGCCGTGCAACCATTGCCGGCCGTGCCTCGAAATCGACGAAGGCCGGGCTTTGGACGTTATCGAAATCGACGCCGCCTCGAACCGCGGCATCGAAGAAATCCGGAACCTGAAAGAAGGGATCAAGCTTTCCCCGGCTTCCTACCGCCGAAAAGTTTTCATCATCGACGAAGTCCATCAATTGACGAAGGAGGCTTTCAACGCGCTTCTTAAAACCCTGGAAGAGCCGCCGGAGCACGCCATATTCATTTTGGCGACGACCGAATACGAAAAGCTTCCGGCGACGATAATTTCCCGGACCCAGCGTTTCAATTTCCGGAGGTTGTCCGTGAAAACGATTCTCGGAAAACTCCAGACGATCGTCAAGGAAGAAAAACTGAAAATCAGCGACGACGCCCTGGAGCTCGTGGCCGTGGCCGCCGAAGGAAGCTTCAGGGACGCGGAGTCTTTACTCGATCAGATAATTTCACTCGGAGAAGCAGCCGATTTGGAATCGGTCGAAAGCCTGCTCGGAAAAGTCGGTTTTACGAAAACCGCCGATCTGGCCGAAGAACTGATCAAAAAGGATTTGGAAAAATCTCTGAAGACCTTATCCGACATAAACGAGGCCGGATACAATCTGGTGGAATTGAACCATGATCTGATCCATTATCTCCGCCGAGTCTTGGTGCTTCATTTCAACCCAGACATGAAAAACGTTTTCGAGTCCGAACTCACGCCCGACGAACTCCAGACTTTGGTCAGGCAATCCAAAGAAGCCGATCCGGAAAAACTGACCGCCATGCTGAAATCCCTGATCCGCGCCTACAGCGAAATGCGTTATTCGCCTTTCGCCATCGTTCCCTTGGAAATGGCGATCATCGAGAATTTGAAATAAAAAGAGAAAGCGTGTCGCATGACACGCTTTATAGTCTCCCGCCTTTTATTCGAGTTAGAAGCGGCTGTCCGACACGGCCTTTTCATGGATTGTGATCTTATCACAATCGAGACAGACGATGAGCTGTCGTTTGAGCCATACGTCGCCTTCCGGACTGTCGTAAGTCTGAACATAGTGCTCAACGACGAGCTGAGGCTGTCCGCACGTCGGACACTCGATTTTCCCGGCGTCGTTGACGTCTATGATCGGGTAATAAAAAGGCACGCCGTCAAAGTAGAAACTGCCGTGCCTCGATGGTCTACTCCAATCATAAGATCGCCATTCTTCTGCGTTCTGGTAGATTTTCGTGCCTGGAGCCAGGAACTGCCTGACGACGACACGTTTCTTGAGGTCGGAGCTAAGGAAAAAATACGCATCTTTATACTTCCCCGGATCAGGATGCTTCCACGATTCCATCAAACCCTCCAGAACATCGGCCATAAGCTCGTTCGTTTCACGTTGTTCTTTCAGGCGCTTGAGCTCTTCGTCGATTCCCCTAATCGCGGCTCGCCTAGTATCAAGGCCAACTCGCAACTCTTCGATACTTACCGGAAAACCCATTGGAAGGCCTCCCTTTCTGAAAGAGCTATAATATAAAATAACATTTTAAAGAGAAAAAATCAAGAAAATAGAAAACACCATTGAGCCATAGAAATGACAAACATAAAGCGCGCCAACTGGCGTGCTTTATGAATCCTACCCTGTATTAATTACTTATCGTTTGAGCCAAAAGACGAAAAAACAGTCGTAACAAAAGACAGAACAATACTAAACAGCATCGCCCACCAGAAACTGGCAACGCTGAACCCCGGAACAATGTATGAAGCGAGTATGACGAGTCCGGCGTTTATAACCAACGTAAACAATCCGAGGGTTACGATATTGATCGGAAAGGTAAGGAAAAGGATTATCGGCTTAATAAAAGCGTTGATCGCTCCGAGCACGACCGCGAGAACGAGCGCGGCCAAAAAGCCGTCGACGTTCACTCCGGGCAAAACGTAGGCCGCTATTATAATGGCGACAGCTGATATAACCCAATTTATGAAAGTCTTCATAATATATGAATTAATTTAATTAAGTTTATAATAAAATAATTATACCATTTTATATATTTCTAGCCTATACAAATCACTTATAATTATTTCCATTAGCCATTTTGTGGTATTTAACAAGCTTATACCCATCTATAAGCTCAATAGGCTTATCCTCGGCAAACTTTTCTGCTCCAAGAGTAAAACTATCAGTGGTAACGAAATAATTAGCGCCTTTCGCGATTTTATCCGCAAGGGTACCGTAAAAATCGCGAATCTCCTCTAGTGTAACTTTTCTATTATATCTTTTGCATTGAATATAATGAGTGGTTCCGTCTTTTTCCGCGATGACATCTACCCCTTCGTCATGAGAACGCCCTACGGCTTTAGCATTGTATCCAAGCTCACGGAATAATTCAGCAACATATTCTTCAAAATCTCTAGGATCCATTTTTCTTAATTGTTGAAGAAATTCTTTATCGGAAAACCATTTTTCTCCAGTTTTGCGAGCTCTTTTTATCCGATGGCTTTTAACGAGCTTGTCGAGAAATATTGGAGACAAACCAAGTATCAACGCGATGGCCCAGATATACCAAAGCTTAGAAATCAGCAGCCAGAATACCTGGAGTAAAGATTTTATCATTTTCGGAGTTATTTCAAATATCTTTTGATTCACTAACTTCCTTATTTAGTTATTTATTTTATCAGCTGCCGGACCTGGAATCGAACCAAGATTCACGGCTTCAAAGGCCGCTGTCCTACCGTTAGACGATCCGGCAATAAATCCATTTTCTCATTTTTCGCCTATTTTTTCAATGTCCCGTCGAATAATTATGCTATACTGAATCAGCATAAAATATAAGCAATTTTCCCGTTGCCAAAGGTCGTAAAAATATTTCAACAATGACTAAAGAAGTTGTTAAAAGGCACGGCGGGACCGAAAAGTTCGACAAGGACAAATTAAAAAAAGCCATCAAGGCGGCGGCCGAGGAGGCCGGGTTGATGGGCGAAAAATTGAAAGAAGTGGTTGATGAAACCTTGAGCGAGGTTATGGATTTCTTGAGCGACAAAGAAAGGGTGCACGCGGCCGCCATCCGCGACGCCGTTCTGATGCATCTGGATAAAACCGAAGCCGCGGTCGCCAAAGCTTGGCGCAAGCACGAAAACGAACACAAAGGCAGGTAAGATTTCTTGCAACAAAAAGCCGTTCTTTCGCGAGAACGGCCTTCAAGGATCGATGAATAGAGAATATTGCTCCGTCAGAGCTTCTTTTTTCGAGGCAGCGTGTTTTCCGTTGCCGTTCCGCGTGAGAAATCTCACAAGAGATCGGAAACGGACGCTTAAATCTTCTCTGGGGTAATAAATAAGCCTCAAGCCCTCGGAACGGTTTAGCCGAACAATCGGCACAAGCAGACCCAATCGGTAATACGGCTCCGACGGGAAAACTCGGTCGCAATGTTCGGCCATGATACAGACCTCGCAAGGATCTTTGGCTTTTCCCCAAAGCCCGGGCTCGGTTCGCAAAACTTCCGGATCGAGCAAGAGCGAGTGGCGGCGGGAAACGGCGTTCTGTTTGGCCTTGGAGCACATGTTCCTGGAAAAAGTCCACATTCCAGGATTGATGTCGAGGTGGGTGTACCCGAATTCCTCGATAAGCTTCATGCACCCGATGGCTACGGCGTCGGTCAGGCGTTCGTTCACCCTGATCCCCGGCCGGCCGACAAGTGTGTCGATCAACATTGGATATTCTTCAGCGGCTTTGGTCAAACGGATCCGTTCCGGAATCGAATCTTCGAGGCCGGCGGTCTTGACCACGCCGGTCGACATCAAAAGCCTCAAAGCGTGGAAATCGATCGGCGGCGGAACCGTTTGGAATCTCGAAAGCAATTCCCGCTCCTGAAGCCAGATTACGAACAAGGAAAAAATCTTCATCCTTATTCCGTAAAGTCGGCCTCTGACTCGATCGTAAGCTGACAGAAAATCCGGCGCATCGACGAGATTTAGGGCGTTGGCTCCGAATTCGGCGACAAGAAGCTCGGCGTTTTTCAACCAGGCTTCGCTGAATTCGTCGATTTTGTAAGCCAGTGGCCGTTTGGGATCGTCCTCGGAATTGAGAATCGCCCGGATTTCTTCCCGAGTCAGCTTCACGACTTCGACCGGATCGAAAATATCCGGTCTTTTGGCGTAAAGCTCGTGGATCCTGTCCGAAGGGGTGTCACTGATGACTCCGCCCCTTTGGACGATCGCCAAAAAGTAGAGATAATTGGCGATTTCCCTAGGACTGGCGTTTGTCGGGAGGATCATCCGATCTTGCGGAAGTTTGATGAACGGCCGCGCCATTCGCCAAAAATACGTCAGCAGATCGAATATTATCTCCGCCCGCTCTTCGTCGAATTCGACAATACTCAAGATGTCCCTCCTTTCTATTATCGAATGGGAATGTCCTTTGCTTTGGCAAGCTTGTCATTTTAGGCATAAAAGACCCGCCTTGTTTACAAGGCGGGTCTTGGCAATCCATAAGCCGGATTCTGTTTGGACGATCATTTATCTAGGCCCTCGATCGCTCTCGGGCTCAAGCGACTCTCCCCTCGAATTGACTCGGGGGGCGCGGTCTTGCACTCCACAAGGATTTAGCCGTTTCACTTCCGTCTTTTTATCCCTATAACGGAATTAGACCATCGAGCTTGGGATCGGGTCTTCCCTCGCCTTTCGGCTCGGGACGTCACTGCTCGCACCTCTTGCCTTTCGGCAGCCAGCTTTTAACTGGTGTGTTCCCGCCTCATCGGCGGAAAGAGTCCGGACTTTCCTCTCCGTCTGTTAAAACAGAGTAATCGTCTGAATTACCGATCGTAATATAGCACAAATCGGGCTTTCGGTCAACTAGAGGCGCCTGTATTATTTGCTGTCCAAAGCCAAATTCACCAGGTAATCGGCCCGTTTATTCTCTTCTCTCGGAACATGACGGAATTCCGCTTTTTGGAAATCCTGTTTCAAGTTCCAGACGTCGATGAACAAAGACTGGAGATCGGGATTCAGTATTTTATATTCGCCGTTCACTTGTTTGATCACCAATTCGCTGTCCATCCGTATCTCGAGAACGGTCTGTTTGGCTTTGGCTTTGCCGAGAATCTGCTTGGCTTTTTTCATGGAAAAAACAAGGCTGGTCCATTCGGCCACGTTATTGGTTGTCCGTCCGATTTTCTCGGCGTACTCTTTTAACCCGACGACCGCGCCGATGGCGGCCGGCCCCGGGTTTCCCCGGCTCCCTCCGTCGCAATTAATGATTAGTCTGTTTTCCATGGAAATTGATTGTTCGCGGCCTTGAATCCGAATCCGGCGGCGTGTTTGTGCCCTCCTCCGCCGTAGCGCTTGGCGAGTTCGGAAACGTCGGTCTGCCCGACCGACCGCAGGGAAACGAAAACTTTTTTGTTTTTATTCGACCAGATAATGGCCACCCGGCCTTCTTTCGAGGCCAGCCGGTTGCCGATCTCCGAAGCCAAAACCGGAGAATTGACGACCATGGCTTTCCTGCCTTCAAAAACCGCCGGCACGGCCGAATCGCTCAATTCTTTGATTTTCTGTCCCTGGTAGCGGAGTATGGCCGCTCCTTCCTTCAGGAAAACCGAGCGCTTTTTCGGGTTTTCGAAATCCCACATCAATTTGTCCCAAAGCTTGAAATCCTGTTCGTGCGATTCAAGCCAGGCCATGGCTTCTTTGGTGTCTTTTATCTTGAATTTCCAAAGATCGATATCTTCGATCCTTTTCAAAAGCTCCGGCGTCGGCTTTTTCGGATTCAGGTAACTCCAGGCAAGCACCGCGGCCGAATGCTTGATGTCGAAAACCCACTCCTCGGCGAATTTGATCGCCTGTTTTTGGCTTTGATGGTGATCGATGGCCGTGATCTTGTATTTCGAAGCCAGGGTTTTCATGGTTTCCGCGGGAAAACCGAAATCCACCATGTAAACCTCCGAAGCGGATTTCAGGATGGCCGGCGGAGGAACTTGGTATTCCATGGGCCAATAGACCGCCCGGTCCTTGAATTTTTTCCACAAAACCCAGGCGGCGCCGAACCCGTCGCTGCAACCTTTGTGATATAAGACTACGATTTTTTTGTTCATGGTTGTTTTTGTTTCCGATCGATGATTTCTATTCCCGGAAGCCTTTTTCCGGCCAGATATTCGAGCATGGCTCCGCCGCCGGTCGAAAGAAAGCCGTTTTTCTTCCGGAAACCGTGCTTCAGCGCCAGAGCCGTGGTGTCTCCTCCGCCGATCACCGCCCGGCCCTTGGTTTTGACGATCGCTCTCAGAACCGCGATCGAACCCCTGGCGAACTTGGGATCTTCGACATATCCGAGCGGTCCGGCCCAGACAATGGTTCGCGCTTTCAAAATAATGTCCCGGTAGATTTTTTCCGTTTTCGGGCCGATATCGAGTATCTCGCCGCCGCGTTCGCGGTAATCCGCGGGAATGACGATTTTTCCGGATTTCAGGAACTTCCGGGCTTTGGAAACCATGTTGTTTTCGACGAGCGATTTTTTGACCGGAATCCCGGCGGCTTTGAGAAAAGTATTGGCCACCCCGCCTCCGGTAAGCGCGTATTCGGCTTCTCCGATGAATTTTTCGATAATTCCGAGCTTGTCCGATATTTTGGCGCCGCCCACGATCAAAACCAAAGGTTTTCCGGGGTTTTCGCGGATCGCTTCAAGGTGTTTTATTTCGGATTTCACGATTCCGCCCAAAACGGATTTCTTGGCGAAACCGACAATGCCGTAAATCGAGGCGTTTTTCCGATGGCTCGAAGCGAAATCGTCGTTAATAAAAACATCTCCCAAAGATGCCAGGATTTTGGCGAGCTTCGGGTCGTTCTCGGTTTCGCCTTTCAGGAAACGCAGGTTCTCGAGCATGAAAACCCGTTCGGGAGACGAGTTTATCTTACGGGCGATTTTCTCGAAATCGAAATCTTCGAAAAAGACGATCTTTTTTCGAATCCCGGATTCCAAAAATTCCTTCGATAGTTTCAAGCTGAGTCTTTTATCCGGCTTCGCGGGACGGCCGCGGTGGCTCAAAACAACGATTTTTTCGTAGCGCCGGAGAAGCTTTTTCATTTCTTCCACGGCCAGCCGCAAACGCAAAGAATGTTTGAATTCGTCCGGTTCGATATCGAGATTGATCCGCAAAATCGCGATCATGGATTAATTATAATCCAAAAGCCTCATGGCGACGAAATCGGACAAAAAATCCCGCCTCAATAATAAAAGGCGGGATCCAAATAGTCTTTCGGGCGCACCGGCATAAAGCCTATGCACTCGCTAACCAGATGATACTCTCTTTTTTCTCGAATGTCAATAGCTTCACCTGAAAGCAAGCGGAATTAGAAAGGCGATAACGATGAAGACGATGACTATTTTGTTGAAGATTTGTTTGTTTCTCTTACTTAATCTCATATCTGACGGTGACATAAACGGTGATTTCTTCTGATCCGGGTTCGATGGTCGGCGTCGGCGCCGCGGCTCCTCCCATACTCGCAAGCGGCGCTTTTTCCAAGGCGTAATCGTAACGGACATAACTGCCGGTGCTTTCGCTAAAGCCCACCACTTTGCCCAGGGAAACGCGGTTCATCGAAGCCATGGCTTTGGCTTTATCGAAGGCTTTTTCAAAGGCTTCTTTCCTCGTATCGGCCAAGAATTTGTCCGGATCCTCGATGCTGAACCTGACCGAGCTGATCTCGTTCACGCCCAATCCGGGAAGACCGGCGACGATTTCCGCGATTCTGGAAAGATCGCGGATCTTGACGATGGCCGTCTGGGTCAAGGTGTAGCCGCTGATATAGGTCGTTCTCGTGATGCGGTCGTATTCGTATTTCGGTTGGAGATTGTAATTGGACGTCTTGATGTCCTTGGCTTCGATCCCCTTTTCCTTGACGTACTGAATGGCGGCGTTCATCTTGGTCGTATTCTGAGTTTGGATCAAGGTCGGATTCGTTCCTTCGGTGATGACCGAGAAGGAGATTTCCGCGAGATCGGGCGCGATGGCCACTTTGCTGTCCGCGCTCACGGTGATCGTTCTCGCCGGCGTCAGGCTTTTGCCCCATTCGGTCAAGGCAAAAACCCCGGCGAAAACCAGAATCACCAGAGACAAGCTCAAGATCATCTTGACCTTGTAATTCTTATAATGAAATTTGTCTTTATCTGCTGTTTTTGTATCCATGTTTATATTTTAGCATTTTTGACGAGTTTTGTTAATTCCGCGGGGTCGATGCTCGCCCGGCCGACGAGAGCCCCGTCAACCGGCTTTTTGGCCAAAATCTCGCGGATATTCGAGCTGTCGACCGATCCTCCGTAGAGCACTTTTGATTTCGGGACTCCGAAGAATTCATTGAGCGTCGATTTCATATGGCTTATGAGTTCGGCGCTGCTTTCCGGGTCGTCGGGCTCTTCCGCTCCGACGGCCCAAACCGGTTCATAGACAAAAATGATCTTGGGTATAAAGCTGTGCTCTATTCCGGCGATGATCTGCCGCAGTTGGTCTTTGAGATATATTTTGACGAGATCCAAGCCCTTCCGCCTGATGGCTGTCGATTCGCCGAGGCAAAGAATGGGCCTTATTCCGGCTTCGAAACAGCTGCGGATCTTCTTGGCGATGATCTCTTCGTTCTCGAAAAAATATTCCCGGCGCTCGGAATGGCCCACGATCGCGTATTTCACTCCCAAGGAATAAAGCATTTTAGCGGAAAACTCTCCGGTCAAAGCCCCGTTTTGCCCCCAAGAAACGTTCTGCCCAGCCAGATATTTGGCTCGTTTTTTGAACACCGCATCGGCCAGAAAAGGCGCCGGCACGGCTGCCAAAAAATCAATCGATTTGTTTTTAGACGCTGCCGCGAGAGACCGGCTAAGCAAAGACCTGGCATCCGCAATCGTCTCCGGATTCATCTTCCAATTCGCGACAATCAGTTTTTTCATAATGTTAAGTATAACAAAAATCCCGCTTTTCGCAGGATTTGAGCGTTTCCCCTACTCGGAAAGATTCCAAAACCCGTCGATGATCTGACCGATCTTTTTGCCGAACCCCTCAAGATAAGTCTGCGGTTCAGGCTGCGGCCCCAGTTCTTCTATACCCGCCCCGAATACCCTGACGGTCGCGTTTTCCGCCTCCGAGTCCGCATAGCAAGTTTCCGGTTCTTCGCTATCGCTGTTCCGGCATTGAAGCGTATAAACGGTGGTTCTCGAAGGAGAAACCGGCCGGGAATCGTTTTGACTCTGACTGACAAACTCCAAGCCTCCGTCGTCTCTGGTTATGGCGCAGGAAATCGTTATCGGAAAGCTGAACTGTTCCGCCAAAGAAATCCAGCTAAGAGTCGAGGGCTTATTGTATCCGGATTCGCCCACCTTGTCTTCCGCGATATAAAGGATATCCACCGGATTGGCGGTGAAGCTTTGGATAACGGGTGTTGGAACCACTCTTATCGTTGTTTTGGCCGTTCCCGTGGAAGCACCGTGCCCGTCGTCGCAGACGGTGATTTCACGGGTGCAGGTTTGGCAAATCCTTTCTTCTCCTTCTCCGACGCAATTGCAGCTGTAGTCCTCATTCTCTTCCCAACAGCACCTGTAAGAAGCTCTGGTGCAGGAAATACCGTATTCGGTGGTTCTCGTCGGAGAAACCGTGGTACTCCCGGTCAAAGCAGTCGGAGTAGGCATGTTGCAGGCTGTACAGGAGAAATTGTTGTTGGTGGGTTCTTCGCCCTCGCCGCAACTGTTACCAACATCGATTTTCCAAGAAAGATTTGATTGGTAATTCGCAGATCTTACGGGAACGCATTGCGGATCGGCTTCGAGGTCAACCGAGATGTCGTTGCCAGGGCCCGTATCCGGAAAATCGCAGGAAATTATATCGGAACTTGAAGACCCACAAGCGGCAAAACAAGATCCGAAATCCGAATAACAAACCCTTCCTTCGCCGCCTTGTTCGCATTCTTCTTCCGACAGATAATTCCCGCTCGAGCATCCGCCCATGGGATTGCACCAATGATATTGGCTAAGCCCCTCCGGAGGACATTCGGCTTCGCAGCTATCGCTCATGCGATAGCATTTCCCGCGTACGGTGTTTTCGCAGGATTCCAGATCGGAAAAAGTCTGGAAAGTTTTGTTGCAATCATACGAAGGGCTGGAGCAATAATAATAGGCGAATTGGTCCGGAGAGACTCCCTCGGAAAGGCATTGTTCGTAGATGCGGTCTCCGCTTTTGAAACAATACACTCCTTCTCCGGAGACGCAGTCATCGGGGTCCGTGTATTTACCCTTGACCGAAACCGGAACCGAATCTTTACAGACATACACGTCGTCGCAAAGATAATTGCATTCCGACTTTGTCAATCCGGATCTCAAACTTCCGCCTTGTTCGAAAGTGGTGGCAAGAACCGGAGAAACACCAAGTTCTTCGAGAGTTCCGTATTTACAGTTTTGCGATAAATCACAAAAAAGAGGAGCGGTAGGATCAGGCGGAGGAGGTGGATTACAGATATTGGCGCATTCGTTGGGGTTGATCTCGGCTCCGTTCCTCCATTCTCTGCGGCTTCCTATTGGACAGACTCCTTCGGGAGGAGGGTAATTGTCGTTCGTCTCCCCGTAATACGGAACCGAAGATACCGGACTGTTGGTTTGGTTGTTGCAGCAGCATTTGTAGAAGTTTCCGGAGCCTCCTTCGCAGGAACCTGACCAGAGACCCTTATTTTGTTCGTTGACGAGACATTGGTTGGAAGAAGCTATGTTGGTGCATTTGTCGGC
>JAKPNH010000010.1 GCA_029548485.1 bacterium | reverse complement strand
GGCCACGACGTCGACGCCCACCCCGGAACCGCAGATCAAAACCCCCCGGCGGTTCTCGGTGTCGACCGACACTTCTTGGGCGAGCTTGGCGGCGAAATCCGGATAATCGTCGTTCGGATCCAAAACGCTGTTGCCGAGATCAGCGACCGTGTATCCCATTTCTTTCAAAAAAGCTTTTAGGGATTCTTTCAGATTGAACCCGCGATGGTCGGCGGCGATGTAAATTACCATATTGTTCGTCTGGATTTTATCATGGCGACTTTAGACCCTTATTTTCTTGACGTGTTTCAAAAGCACCGAAGCGTAGCCCCATTCGTTGTCGTACCAGGAAAGCACTTTGACCAGGTTGCCGTCGACCACTTTGGTGAAAGTAAGATCGACGATGGCGGCGTAAGGAGAGCCGACGATGTCCGAAGAGACGATGGGTTCGCTCGTAGCCGCGAGCACTCCTTGCCACTGGGGCATGGCCGCCGCATCCATCATGATCTGGTTTATTTCTTCAGCCGTGGTCGGCCGCTTGGAAACGAAAGTGATGTCGGCGATGGACCCGATCAACACCGGCACGCGCAGGGAAATGCCGTCGAATTTGCCGGCCAAAGCCGGGAAAGCTCTGGCTACGGCCAAAGCGGCTCCGGTCGTCGAGGGCACGATGTTGTCGGCCGCAGCCCGGCCCCGACGCCAGTCGCTTCCCTTGGATATCCCGTCGACCAAGCCTTGGGTGGCGGTGTAAGCGTGGACCGTGTTCAAAATCGCTTTTTCTATGCCGGGGTTTTGGGCTAAAACGGCGATCACCGGAGAAGCGGCGTTCGTGGTGCAGCTTCCGTTAGAGGTCAGGGTGGTCGTTTGGAAATCGTCTTCGTTCACGCCGACGAGGACGGTTTTCGCGTCCGGTGTGTCCGCGTCCTTGGCCGGAGCGGTCAGAACCACTTTTTTGGCGCCGGCCAAGATATGCTGCCTCGCCGCTTCGTACGATTCAAAGGCTCCGGTCGATTCGACGACGATGTCGATGTTCAAATCTTTCCAAGGGAGTTCTGCCGGATTCTTGATCTGGAAGAATTTTATTTCCTTGTTGTCGACCGAAAGCGTCATCCCGCTTATTTTGACCTCTTTGTTGAAAAGCCCGTAAACCGAATCGAATTTCAAAAGGTAGACCAGGTTTTCCAAATCTCCGAGATCGTTCACGGCCGCTATCTCTATTTCCGGATCCAAGACGGCTTGCCGGAAAAACAAGCGGCCGATGCGGCCGAAACCGTTGATAGCTATTCGTTTCATAAATTAATTATACCAAAAATCAATTGACGGCGCTTCTTCGCTCTAAGCCCGCGACCGCATTCTCCGGAAAACATTGTTGAAGCTCGCCAAAGAAAACACGAAAAGCCCGGCGAAAGACATGGTCGCGCCGTAGACAAAAGCGGTTTGGGCTCCGAATTCGGTCCACAAAGCGCCGCCGATCAGTCCGGCGAACAAAGACGAGACGCCGATGGCCGTCTGGAGAAGCCCTTGGCCGGTCGCGAGGAGCTGCGGCTCCACCAGTTTGGCGATCAATATCTTTCTCGCTCCTTCGGCCGCGGCCGGATAAAGCCCGTACAAAGCAAAGGCGATAATGGTCGGCCAGAAGCTCGCCGTGGCGGCGAGAACGGAATAAGCGGCGATGGCGGCCAAAAATCCGATGACGATCACTATCCTCTCTCCGACTTTGCTCGACCATTTCCCGAAAGGAATGGCCGCCAGGGTAAAAGCCAGACCGTAGAGAAAATACATCAGAGGGACGTTCAAGGTCCCGATGCCGATTTCTATCGGCCGCAAAAGCATGAGAGCGATCGGCAGCTCTCCGAGCCCGAAAATGAAAACGCTCATCACGAAAAACAAAAGCTCCTTGTTCCGCCTGATCAACCGGAAATCCAATTCTTCGGCCGTGGCCAGCGGCAAGGGCTTTCCCGATTCTTTCACGAAAACATAGGCCAAGACGGCGAATAATCCCAGCCAAAAGGAGAAAATAAAAAACCTCTGGTAATCCCCGTCGTAGAGCTTGACGAACCAGATGGCCAATAACGGACCGATGAGCGAACCGGCGGCGTCCATCGCCCTTTGGAATCCGAAAGAAACGCCGAGGTCTTTTTTCTCGACCGACTCGACGATCAAGGCGTCCCGCGGCGGTTCGCGGAATCCTTTGCCCGCCCGGTCGATCACCCTCAAAAGGAAAGCGTCGTTGAATCCGGAAATGACCGTGAAAAACGGACGGGTGGCGACCGACAAGGCGTACCCGAAAATCGAAGGCAGTTTCCGCCTTTTTATTTTGTCGGAAAACCATCCGGAAAAGACCCTGGCGAAACTGGAGATGGCGTCGCTCGCGCCCTCGATCAAACCGACGAAAAACGGCGGAATGCCCAAAACCGTGAAAAGATAGGCCGGCATCACCGACTGGATCAATTGGTTCGAGGCATCGTTAAAAAAACTGACGAGCCCGAGAAAGAAAACGTTCCGCTGAAGCCCGATTATTTTCTTCTCTTTGTCCATGTTATTTCAGCCGGTCTCCGATCTGAAGATCGATTCTTTCCGCTTCTCCGGCCGGAAGCTCCAGGACTTTATCCACCGGACCGGGAGATTCGTAGAACTCCGGCATCCCTTCGCTCGATTTGTAGGGCGGGACGTCGTATTCGATGCCGATCACGGCGTTATCCTTTATCCAGACGATGTCGAGCGAAAACCTCATACCCGCCATCCAGAACACCCGCGGCTCATCCGAATCGAAAACAAAAAGCATGCCGTCGATCCCCTGGAGCTTGTCGCGGCCGGACAAGCCTTTGGCTTGGCTTATGGGATCGGTCGCCGTTTCGAGTTTGAGAGTCGCTTTTTCCGCGCCTCCGCGGTAAATCACCGCCTCGATTTCCCGGACTTGGCCGATGTCCTGGAGAAAATAATAGAAAGCTATCCAGAGAAAAATAAGGACAACGATGAGAACGGCGAGAAATATCATTTTTCTGGTCGAAGGCATTACGGATTCATTATACCTTATTCCGGCCGCTGTTCCCGAGTGAAAAAGCGACGATCCCGAAAGCCACGGAAACGTTAAGCGATTCTTTGCGGCCTTTCATGGGAATTTCGATGATCTTGTCCGACTTCGCGAGGATGGATTTCGGCAAACCTTTGATCTCGTTCCCTAAAACCAAAGCGATTTTGTCTTCCGGGGAAACGCGGACTTTGTCATAAGGAACCGAAGCCTTGTCCTGCTCGACGCTGAAAATCCGATAACCCTCTTTTCGCAGGCGGTCGACGAGCCGGCTGGTCGATTTCACTTTTTCCCAATCGAGGTATTTTTCCGCTCCCAAAGCCACTTTACTGATTTCTTTACGGTAATTACCGAACCGGTCAAAAGGCTCCGGAGTGATGCCGCAAAAATAGGCTTTGGAAAATCCGGCGGCGTCGGCCGTTCTCAAAATCGAACCGGTGTTGTAAAGGCTGCGGATATTGTGAAGCAAAACAACCATAAGGATATTCTATAACAAAAACTCTATCCAGCCGGATAAAAAGGATCCCCACTTTTTAGGGTGGGGAGATTAGTATTCCAGGCTTGCCCCAAGCCCAGAATAGATAGGAGGTAGAAAACAATGAAAAGAATGATGACGGGAAGTCCGGAAGAGGCTAGGCATGTAGTCCGGACTCCCGATAGCATGACTAATCAGTTATTGTCAGCGGCTGACTGGCGCTATAAGGCGATTAGATGAAACCAATCACCTCCTATGTAAATATGCGCGGCCCGCAGAAGCGATCTTTATTCGGCGAGGCAAACGCTTATGCCCATTGGAATCTCCTCCTCTCTGAAGGACCTGAACAGCGCGAATAACGCTGTTTTATACGTTAAAAATAGCATGAGGAAGGATTTCTGTCAATAAGAAAACGCTTACGGCGAAAAATAATACCTGTTTCCGTCGTTCGCGACCAGGATTCCGTTGCCCCACGAATCGAACTCGTAAAAACCAATGGTGAAAAAGTCGGAAGAGGCCAAAGAATCGAGGCTTCGGTCGCTATTCAGAAGCCCGCTTATTTCCAAAGAAATCCGTCCGGGTCCGGAATCCGGCACCGGCACCAGAGCTTCGGAGCACGGAAGGTGGGTCCAGGTAAAACACTTGTTCGGATCGGTTACGCTTCCCCCGAAACTATCTCTCACCAGTTCGGCGGAATCGGCCAGTATCAAAATCGGGAAATCCTTCAAATCGTTCGTTTCCTTCTCCGGATCAAAACTGGCGCAATAGAAATGCTTCGTTTGGATCCTCGGGTAATCGCCGCCCGTATATTTTCCGTTATAGCTTTCCGGAGGGGACTGATTCAAATAAAAAACCATGGATTTGAATCCGTTTTCGCCGGGGATAAAAGGATACTGCGGATAATCAAAGCTCAAAATCTTTTTTGATCCCGCTTCGTTTCTCCAGGAAATATTGGAAAGCCCGAAAGGAGCCGGGGAAGCCGGAACCGCGTATTCCAATTGGAGCGGCTCGGATCTCAATCCGAAATCATCAATCGCCCTGATCCGCAAACTATAGTTTTCTCCGGGAGAAACCGTTTTCTTGTTTTCCAAAGCGCCGTCTTCCCAGGTTGCGCCCGCGTCGTAGCTTATTTCGTAGCGTAAAAGCGAATCCAAAGAATCCGGATCCGAGGCCGGAGAAATGCTCCAAGTGAGCTCGGATTTCAAGGAATCGAACGAGACGGCGATTTCCCCAGGAATTGTCGGCGCCAGGTGTTCCGGAGTTTCTCCGAAATAATGCTTTTCTTTGTCGATCGCCAGAAGCTTGAAAATATCCGTTTCCTCGTGGGCCTGCGGATAAAACCGGTAAAGCCCGTAAAAGGCGACGGTGATGAAATCTTCCGAAGAGAAAACCGTTTCTCCGGACGGTCTCGTTATGGGGAGCAGCAAACGGTTGTCTCCTTCGGCAAAATAGGTGTCGAAGGCCAAGGCGCTGTTCGGAATGCCGCCGATAAAAATATTGCAGCCTTCGGCCGCGTCGGCGAAAACGACAGACGACCGTTCGCTCGTCGTTCCTCCGCAAGTGGAATATCTAGTTTTAAGGACATCGGCCGCGTTATCGGGCTGGTCCACGTTCAAAAAGAGGTCTTTGGGCGCGTCTCGATTCAAATAGAAAACCATTATTTTGTAGTTCGGCCCCGGAGTCTCGCCGTAAGCCAAAGCCAAGTTGACGTCCCGAGGCATAAAGGGATAGCCGTCGTAAGAAAATTCGAAAAGCGGCTCTTCAACTTCTTCGCCACGGAGCGTGTAATGGGAAGCCCGGTAAAAGCTCGCGTCCCGGATATAGCTCGGAATATCGATCGTTTTTATGTCCGAATATCCCAGATCCGTTCCGTCTCCGGACTTCACCCTTATCCGGTATTCGTAGCTCCGGCCGATTTCGTCGATGCGTTTCGAGAAAATCCCGCCGGCATTCAAGACGACGTCCGTGAACTCGCCGCTTCCCATATCCAAAATCCGGTAAGAGACATCGTCGTTTATCGGCAAAGAAAAATCTACGGCCGCTTTGTCGAAATCGTAGCTGATCTCCCAGTCCCCGACCGACAAAACGCCGCTCTCTTCTTCCCCTTCTTCCGGAATGCTGTTTTCCGACTTGGGCGTTCCTTTGATCCCGACTATTCCCTCTCCCCAGTAGGTATGCCAGCTATTCGCGCTCGTTCTTTCGGCTGTCCGGTAATCCGGAGCGCCGGTTCCGGCGATATTTTCCCAATTTTCTCCGACGCCGGCCACTTCATCCACCAATCTGCATTCGCCGTCGAAGAGCCTCAAAGTTTCTTCGGAATTATTGATCCCTCCGGTATAAATAAGATCCGCGGCTATTCCCGGGACGCTTTCGTCGTCGGTCCGTTCGAGAAGGTAGAGTCCATCGGCCGAAATGGCGGCCGGGCCGGGAAAAATGATCTTGATGTCGCCCGCCTTGTCCAAAAGCTGCCAGCCGTTGATCGGAATATCCGCGGTTCCGGTGTTTTTGAGCTCGATCCATTCGTCCGAAGAAGAAACGATCGATCCGGCCCAGGCGATCTCGTTTATCAGAACCTCGCGGGTCGGCGGATCAAGATCGAACTGATCGCAGAAAGAAACCGGTATCGGCGCCGGACTCGTCGGCGTCGCTGGTGGAGGCGACGGAGGAGAATAGCTTCCCGAAGAGTTTTCCTGTTTCGGCGTGCCGTCGGCAAAAGACGAGGTGTGCCAGCCGCTTCCCGAAAGATCTTTTTCCATGGTTTTCCTCGAGGCGGCGTCTCCGGCCGGCCAGCCGTCGGTCGAGAAAACAGCGTCCACCAGTCCGCAAGAAGAATTGAAAAGCTTCAGGTCTTCTCCGGAATTGGCCAGGGTTCCGGTATAGATCAAATCCACCGAAACCCCGGGAACGCTGGCGTCGCTCGTCCGCTCCAAAAGGTAAAAGCCTCCGGCCGGGATTTTGGCTCCGGCGGGAAAACGGATTTTGACGGCCTTATCTTTGTCCAAGATCTGCCAACCGGAAATATCGATCGTTCCGGTCGAGAGGTTTTTGATTTCCATCCATTCGTGGTTCGCGCTCGCGGACGACCCCATCCAGGCGATTTCGTTGAAAATCGCCTGCCCGCTGCCGTAGGAAGAAACGCCGAAATCGCAGAATCGGAGATCGTCTTCGACCTCTTCGTCTTCCGATTCTTCGGCTTCTTCGGTAGTTTCTTCTTCGGTTTTCTCGATTGCTTCCGCAAGCTCGAATTTGATCCTGTCCGTAGTCAATCCGGAAACAGAATCCTTGGCCGAAACGTAGTAAACCCCGATCGGGTCATAAGCGGCCGATTTGTATTGATAAACGATTCTTCCGCTATTGTCGGAGACGACGGAAACTTCGATCTTAATTTTGTCCGGCCGTTCGATGGAGACCAGGATTTTGGCTCCGGACGCGAAGCGCGAACCCTGGATTTGGTTCGTTTCACCTCTTGCGATCCGAAGTTTGGACACCGAAATCAGCGGTTTTTCCCTGTATTGCTTAACCGCTTCTTCGCCTTCTTCCTCGATCGGATTTTGTGGATTCAGCGGGAATTCGCCTAGGGTTTCCGATTGGTCGCCGAACATGCGAAGCCAGGCTTCGCGTCCGGCCTCGGTCAAACCGAGCAGCCAGCTTCCGATGCCGTCCATTATTTGCCCGAAAAACGACTTCTCTTCTTCGATGACCGGAGGATTGGCGTTGTATTCTTTTTTGGCCGCTTCCGCTTCTTTGAAAAAAAGATTGATGACACTCGCGGTGTATTGGACCGATCTCGTAGAAAGATAAGACCAGTAGTCTTTCATTACCTGATCACCACCCTGGTCGTTAGTGGCTAAAAATATATTGCTCTTATTGACGGCGACCGTATCTAAAAATCCGGGGTCTTTTAAGAATAATTTATGATTTCCATCCACTAAATCGCTTTTTATCGCTACATCATACTCTCCTATTCGAGAAAAGTAATCCGGCTGCGGCAAATTATATCCGCTTTGGATGCCTATAGTGTCCTTACTGTAGAAGTTATTATTGGAATACGTAGCTAAGCCGTCGAACAAAACGTCCAGGTTGTCCAATGACAATAATGGTTTGCCGACGAGCTTCGCCGACAATGTTTGATCTGGTTTTCCTAGCAAAAAATTGTCGGCATATAGCTCGTACGGACTATCGTGCGCATGGGCGTCGTTCCTCGTGTGGTCCGGAACGGACATGTCTTCCATCAAATGCAGCACGTGCCCTAGGGCAAACATCGCTTCTTCGTTCTTGCCCGCGGCGTAAAGATCGATCGCCTTGGACCAAGTAAAATCGGTTTCGCTAGATATGGCACTAATTTTCCTTTGTTCAATGGCGGTTAGAATCGAGCCGATGGTTGCCGGAACTTTATAGGTAGGGTTGTTTTGATTAGCGCTGTCGTCGGCCCAATCTTTAGCCGATTCCCACGAACCTATGGGGAGCAAAGGAGTAATAGAGTAATCTGTCGAGATGCCGCGGTTATAGACCGGATCGTAAAAATGATTCATGAACCGCGGGATATCATCTTCCCGCCTTGATCCGTCGATCACGAACGCCCTCAAGTCGGGCGAAATCCTGGCGCCAGTTGTTTTCTGATTGAAGAAATTGATCGCTTCGTCCGTAAGATAAGCGTGCGTTTCCGGGCCGTAAGCCATGGCGGTCCCGGAAAAGATTAAAAATAATCCCGCTAAAAGCGGGATTAGATGTCTCACATAGTTTCTATCTTCCATACTTGGGAATATTCATTGAATACAAAATCTATAATAGAAGAATTTCCTTTGTCGTCCGCCACTTTAAATCCATAATGGTTTTTCAAGAAAGATCCCGTTGGCTTTGCCTCAGATAACAATCTAATCATTTCGGGAAGTATATTACTTACTCGTTTACTCTCCAAAGCCTCCAGTGTCTTTGGATCCCGGCTGCCGTCTTCGCGCAGAACAAAATACTTGCTCGCCAGGTCGAGATCGCCTTTTTCCAAAGCGTCGACAAACATATCCAAGGTTTCCTGGGGAGTCTGGCCGCCGTAGGTGTCGTTTTCCATGGCGGTTTCGTACTGATCGACAAACTTCATGTAGGCTTTGAAGTCTCTTTCGATTCTCCTGTTTTCTTTGGCTTCGGGGCTTAAATAGTAGTTCCAAGCGAGATACCCCAGTTCGGTGGCGGCGATGATCCCCAAGATAATAAGAAAAGATTTCCAGCGCCGGATTTTGGGTTTCTTCTGGGAAATAGGCTCAGCGTAGTTTATCGGCGGCGGAACGGGTTTTGTTTCCGGAACCGGATATTGCTCTTCCTCGTTTTCCGCCTTGACGCCGTTTATTTGGAATTGTTCGTCCATGATTTTGTTTTTTTATTTTAAAAAATGAGGGATTACCACTCCCTCACCAAGCTTGATTCCAGTATAACAAAACGCTTGTTTCTCTGCGGTGGATAACCCGGCGGGCTATTTCAATCCGTTCAAATAGCCGTTGATGTTCAAAACGGCGTTGATGGCGTCTCCTACGGCGATATTGTTCTGTTTGTACAAGGTGTCGGAAACGTCTCCGGCGGCCCAGATACCCGGAGTCGAGGTGGCGCCGGTTTTGTGGTCGACGACGATGAATTTGTTCTCGTTCATTTCGACCAATCCTTCGAAGATCTCGGAATTCGGCAAAAGGCCGATCTCCACAAAAACCCCGCTCACCGGAATCTCTTTGGTCGCGCCGGTATTCTTGTCGCGGTATTTGATGGCTTTCACGAATTCGTCTCCCTTGATCTCGTCGATCAAGACGTTCAAAACGATTTCCACTTTCGGGGAATTCTTTATTTTTTCCACGAGAACGGCGTCGGCTTTGGATAAATCCGATCTCACCAAAAGATGAATCTTCGAAGCGTAGGCCATCAAATCGATAGCCGCTTCCACTCCGGCGTTTCCGCCTCCGACAACGGCTACCTCCTTGTTCTCGAAAAGCGGAGCGTCGCAGGTGGAGCAGTAAACCAGGCCTTTGCCCTCGAAAACATCTCCGCCCGGCGCATCGAGCTTGCGGCGCCGGCTGCCGGTCGCGGCCAAAACGGTTCTGGTCTCAAAGATTTTCCCCGATTCGGTCTCTATTTCGAAAAGACCTTCTTTTTTCCGTACACCGACCGCCGGATCGTCGAGCAGTATTTCCGCGGTTTCCTCGGAGCGCAAATGATCCTCGATCGCTTCCATCAGATCGAATCCGGAAATCGATTTCACGCCGACCCAGTTCTGGATTTCCGAAGAAATAAGGGGCTGGCCGCCCAGCTCTTTGGAGATCAAAAGGGTTTTCAGCCGTTTGCGGCCGGCGTAGATGCCCGCGGCCATTCCCGCCGGGCCTCCGCCGATGATGATCAAGTCGTACATGGGGAATCTATCTTATTCCCAGTTTTTCTTCCAAATCGCGGCGGTTGAATCCCAAAAATATCTCTCCGTCGATATCGATCACCGGCACGCCCATCTGGTGGGACTTCATGACCATTTCCTCGGCCGCCTGCCGGTCGACGGCCACGTTCACTTCCTCGAACTCGACGTTGTTTTTCTTGAAAAACTCCTTGGCCATGCGGCAGTAGACGCAAACCGGAGTCGAATATATTTTTACTTTCATCGTGATGATATTAGCACAAAATCATTTCTTCTTGCCACGGCAGCCGCAAAGCCTCCAGCAGGCGGCAAGGACGAGAGCCAATCCGAGCAGGATGTTACTGTAAAAAATGCTCGTACCGACGTTTCCCGTGAAAAACGGCGAGACCACGGCCCAGGTTCCGAAAAATATCAAAGCGGCGTTCATGTCGCTTTCATTATACATTCCCTTTTTCGGGGATACAAAAATCCCGCGTTTCCGCGGGATTTTCTGGATGCGACGCTTAGCGTCTTCCGCCGAACGAATTCCTTCTTTCGCGATGACAATCGCGGCAAAGAAGAGAACCCAGCCTCGACGGATCCGGCTCGAAGGGAAGTTCGGTGATCGGAGCGCCACACTTGGAGCACTTCCAATCTCCTTTGAACATCTGCCTCGGAGCGTTATCGTTATAAGCTATTATTGGTTTAAACTTGTGACCTTTGCATTAGTCGAAACACAATGGCTTAACGTTTGGGAAAACTGCCTGATCTGTCTCAAAACTAACTGGCTGTAAACATAGACTGTTTTGGACTTTTTGTCAAATTAAGGGCAAAATAAAGGGACTCCATGAACAAAACGATCGCCAAAAACTCCTTTTTGATGCTTCTCGGCCAGACCGTCGGCCGCCTGCTTAGGGCGGGAATCATCATATACGCCGCCCGGATTTTGGGGGCCGATTCTTGGGGATCGCTTGAAAACGCCCTAAGCATTTCGGCGCTTTTCGTCATTTTCGCCGACCTCGGCATCAATTCCCTGCTTATCCGCGAAGCCAACCGCAAGCCCGAAGAAAGGAAGGCCTATCTCGCCACCTCTCTTATCATCAAAACCAGCCTGGTGGCGATTCTCGCCGTTTTGATGAACGTTTTCGCCGGAAAATTGAGCAACCTTCCGGGAGCGATCGTTTTGATGCCGATCGTCGCCCTCATATTCATTTTCGATTCCTTGCGGGATTTGGGGATCTCCTTGAGCCGTAGCCTCGAAAAAATGGAGATCGAGGCCGCGGTGAATATCGTCACCAATCTTTTCATCGTCATCCTCGGATTTTTGGCTCTACGGCAATTCGGCACCAACCAGAGCTTTGCCGTGGCTTACTCGATCGGCGCCGCCATCGGAACCATCGCCGTTTTTGTCCCTCTCAAGAAATATTTCCAAGGAATCTGGAAAAGCTTTGACAAAAAACTCGTCAAGCCGATCATCCTTTCGGCTTGGCCTTTCGGGCTCGTGAGCTTGCTCGGGATCGTCATGATCAATATCGACATGATGATGCTGGGGCTTATTTCCACGGCCGCCGAAGTCGGGTTCTATTCGGCCGCCCAAAAGCCGATCCAATTCATCTACATCATTCCGAGCCTCATTTCCGCCGCTTTCCTGCCGAGTCTCTCGAGGCTCGCCTGCAAAAACGACAAGAAGGATTGTTTCCGCGACCGGATAGAACAAGGCGTCAAAGCGACTTTATTCATCGCCCTTCCGGCCGCGATCGGCGGCGCCATCCTCGCCGAACCGATCATGCTTCTTTTGTACGGCTCCGGATATATCGCGGCTACGACGAGCTTCATGATCCTCTGCCTCACTTTTGTCGTTGTTTTTCCCTCCGCTCTTGTCGTGAACGCCGCTTTCGCCGCCGAAAGGAACCAGAAAGAATTCGTCGTCTACGCCGTTCTCGGAATCGCGGGGAAGATCATTCTCGATCTTATCTTCATTCCTCTGTTCGGAATTATCGGAGCGGCTGTTTCCACCATGCTGAACCAGATCATAATCAACGCCTATATCTGGAAGAAAGTGAGAGAGATAACGGATTTCAGCGTCTTGCCGCAGCTAAAAAAGATCATTCCGACCACGGGAATCATGGGGATTGTGGCTTATGTGAATCTCTTAATAGGAGTGCCGGTGCTCGTAAACATCATCGTGGCCGCGGGAATATACCTCGGAATCCTTTGGCTGCTTGGAGAAGACATTTTCCGGAAAACCACAGAGTTGGAAACAGAGTAATAGCCTATCATTCAATAATCGAGTATTATTGTGGTAATGCTTGTATTTGTCGATGAATCAGGAGATACGGGAAGAAAAACCGATGCTGGTTCAAGTCAGTATTTTGTAGTTTCATCAGTTATTTTCGAGGAAGACGAAGAAGCGGTAGCCTGTGATCAAAGAATATCTCTATTAAAAAAAGAGCTTGGCTATAGTTCTGATTTTGAGTTTCACTTTAGGGAAAACTCCGATCGTTTACGTAAAAAATTCTTAGAAGCAGTAGAACCATACCAATTCTTTTATTTATGTGTAGGTATAAATAAAGATCCTAAAAAACTGTTTGGGGAAGGATTTAATTATAAAGAATCTTTCTATAAATACGCCTGTAATTTAGTCTTTCAAAGCGCCAAGCCTCATTTAAACATGGCTAGAGTAAAGATGGATAAAAACGGAAGTGCTTTATTTGGCTCACAGCTGTCTAAATACATTAAAGGAGTTATGAACGACGATGATTTTACATATATAAAAAGCGTTAAGATGGAGAAATCAAGCTCCAATAATCTCCTACAATTGGCTGATTATATTACCGGTGTATTAAATAGAAAAATACAAAACAAAAAGAACTATCAAGAGTATTACCGTTATATTTCTGCAAAAGAATTGAGCCTCCAAATTTGGCCGAAATAAAAAATACGACCCCTACTCCTCTTGGGAGACGCACGCCATGAAGGCGACTAGTCAGGGTCGTATCAATTCCGATTAGATAATAACACATACCCGACCCGAAGGCAATCCGAGAGTGGATAACTCAGAACCTTACCGCAGGGGGGGATTGGAACTCACCATCGGAATTCATTCATTCAGAAAAAAATCGGAACAAGGCTGTTACAGCATCGCCTGCAATTGGGCGATAAGCTGCTGGATCAAGAAAATCAATTGCTGCTGGATAGTGGCGATAGCCGCCTGGATTTGATCAATCCAAGATCCGGTCGAAATAGAAGGAATATCGGAAGCACCTGGTTCGGTTGGAGTTTCGGTGTCGGAAACAGTAATAGTCAAGGTCGGGCCGTTAGTCTCGACATTGTTCGTCCAGTCGGTGGCGCGGGCTTTGACGCTTAGCGTTCCGACTGACGCGTTCGTGATAACGAACTCCCAAACCTTGGTTGTTCCGTCATCGCTCATAATGGCGGCGGGATGCCAGGTAGAGCCGTTATCGAGCGAGATCTCCACTTTTTGGACGGAAGAACCACCGGTATCTTCGGCTGTTCCTTTGATAACAACCGACCCCGCTCCAACGGTCGAACCCGAAGCGGGCAAGATAAATTGAGTCGTCGGAGCGATTCTATCTATACTTCCGAAAGCTCCCGCCGGAACGATGCAAGACGGAGAGTTGGAAACCGCCGATTCGGCGCCTTGTTCGGCGGTTGACGTCATCGCGAAATAATATCTGTTGTTCGGGCTCAATCCGCTAACGAGCTGCTGTTGGCTGGAACTCTCGATGCCGACGGGCCAAACCTGGGTAATATCGGTCACCACGGCAGGATTATTGGCGTCCCATACCGCCTGGCTTATGGCCGCGGACGAATATTTCGCTTCGTACGCGCCGTCGGCATAATTCGGAGTTGTCCAACGGAGCCAAATGGCTCCGGCTTGGCCAGATGATTCGCAAGAAAGAACGATGGCCGCTGGGCCGGAAAGAATAGCGAAGGTACCGGTAGTTCCGGCCGCCAATTGGCTGGTATCGTACATAGTTGTAATACCAAGCGTATAATTGCCGGCCGCGGCAGTATTTTTGATTCCCGTTAGAGGAATGATGATATCAGTGCCGCCAGCGGCGCCTATGGCATGTGTCCCGTTCGATCTCGTTATCGTAAGAGCTTGCCCGGCTTTCCCGGCCGCGAAATCGCCATCCATACCGACGACTTCATCATCCGCGACGTCGGCGGCGGTAATGTCAAACCCGG